>NZ_JAMYSZ010000008.1:0-227309 GCF_040322215.1 Mesorhizobium sp. M0184 | reverse complement strand
GACCCAGAACACGATCCGCCATCCCGAATCTCCCTGCTTCGACCATCATCACAGAATCACCAATCGGCTTCTATGCAAAGGTCTCCCTATGGGAGAAGGTGGATCGGCGCGAAGCGCCGAGACGGTTGAGGGGTACTGGACGGAATGAGACGTTGGTGTTTCCTGGAACACCCCTCATCCGTCGCCTTCGGCTTCTCCCACAAGGGGAGAAGGGAAGGGGCACATCAAGCCGCTCTGTCGCGGACCTGATAATCCTTGACCGCGGTGAAGCGGATAGCCTTCCAGCGCTCGGCCTCGTAGTTGAGCGAGAAGGCGTGCTGGGCGAGGAACACCGGATCATTGTCGAGATCGCGCGCGATGTCGCCGCGATGCGCCTCGATGAAGCGCTGGAGCTCGGCCTTGTGGTCGGCCGATATCCAGCGGCAGACGGAAAAGCGCGACATCTCGAAATCGACCGGCAGTGTGTATTCGAAGTTTAGCCGCTCCTTCAAGACGTCGAGCTGCAGGGCGCCGACGACGCCGACGATGGCTGGCGAGCCGTCCTCCGGCGAGAACAATTGCACGACGCCTTCCTCGGCCATCTGGTGCAGCGCTTCCTTGAGCTTCTTGGCTTTCATGGCATCGCCGAGGCGAACGCGGCGCAGGATTTCAGGCGCGAAATTCGGCACGCCGCGAAACAGGATCTCCTCGCCTTCGGTCAGCGTGTCGCCGATGCGCAGCGTGCCGTGGTTGGGGATGCCGACGACATCGCCGGCGAACGCCTCGTCGGCCGTGACGCGGGTGCGGGCGAAGAAGAATTGCGGTGCCGACAGGCTCATCGGTTTTCCTGTGCGCACCAGCTTGGCCTTCATGCCGCGCTCGAGCTTGCCGGAGCAGACGCGGACGAAAGCGATGCGGTCGCGATGGTTGGGGTCCATATTGGCCTGGATCTTGAAGACGAAGGAGGTCATCTTGTCCTCGGTCGCCTCGACCTTGCGGCTGTCGGCCTCCTGCGCGCGCGGCGGCGGCCCGTAGGCGCCGAGCGCCTCGATCAGGTCGCGCACGCCGTAATTGCGCAGCGCCGAACCGAAATAGACCGGCGTCAAATGGCCCTCGCGGAAGGCATCGAGGTCGAGCGGGCGACAGGCCTCGCGCGCCAACTCCAGCTCCTCGATGAAGGCCTCCCGCTCGTTCTCCGGCAACAGGCCGGCGACGCGGTTGGAATCGGGTCCATTGACCGGCGTGCGCTCCTTTTCGGCGTCGCCCTTGCGCACCGCGTTCAGCGCCAGATGGTAGGTCCCGGAAAAGGTCTTGCCGCGGCCGATCGGCCAGGTGATCGGCGCTGTATCCAGTGCCAGCTTCTGCTCGATCTCATCGAGGATGTCGAATGGGTCTCGGCTTTCGCGGTCCATTTTGTTGACGAAGGTGATGATCGGGATGTCGCGCAGCCGGCAGACCTCGAACAGTTTCAGCGTGCGCGGCTCGATGCCCTTGGCGGCGTCGATCACCATGACCGCGCTGTCGACCGCCGACAGCGTGCGATAGGTGTCGTCGGCGAAATCCTCGTGGCCGGGCGTGTCGAGCAGGTTGAAGACGGTGTCCTCGTATTCGAAGGTCATCACCGAGGTGACCACCGAAATGCCGCGCTCGCGTTCGATCTTCATCCAGTCCGAGCGGGTCTGGATGCGGTCCTTCTTGGCCTTGACCTCGCCGGCAAGCTGGATGGCGCCGCCGAACAAAAGCAGTTTTTCGGTGAGCGTCGTCTTGCCGGCGTCGGGGTGGGCAATGATCGCGAAAGTGCGGCGGCGCGATACCGCTTGTTCGATGTCTTCAGCCAATTTCATGGAATCCTGTCTGTGGCGCGGGCTTCTAGCAGCGCTTTTCCGGCCTGTCGAACGGAAACACCGCTGATACCCCGGCAGCAGGTTCAGTCTCTGACGATAGCCGCCTGCGTGACCGAGCCAGCGTCATCCAGGCGCATAACCAGCCATTCAGAGTCGATCGAAAAAAATCCTCTTTCCGAACCAAGAATATAAACCAGACTCCAGTCCTCGAAATAGTCCGTCTTCGGCGGCTCGCCGAGCATGGCAACAACTTCTGCCCGCGATTTCCCAACCAACGCCCCGGTCAGCACCAAACCGTCAGCAATGCGATGACGCTTATGCAAAGGATCCAGCCAGTTGTCGTCCTGCCACCAAGATCGAACGATCGGCAGCGGGCCGAAGAAGACGGCATAGACAATGGCGGCTCCGGCTGCAGCAAAAACCAGCCCTTTTATCCAGCGGCGCAAATGACCCTCATGTGATTGAGCTGAACGTTTCCAGTGAGGCGATCGTCATCGACCCGCTTCGAGAGCGGTCCCGGCAACGCTCTTGGCAAGTCTGTAGCATGGTGGCAATGAAGGCAAGAAGTCCTGGGCGTTTGAAGGTACACGGCCGCGAGCAAGAACGTCATCGTCATTGGATACGGCATCATTGGCGCCTCCATCGCTTGGCACCGGCAGAGCTAAGCTGTCGACCTCTCCGCCGGCCGCGGCCGCCGGGTCACGTCCCAACGTCAGGCCGCATGGCTCTCGAACGCTATCTCGGGAATCCACTCGGCAATGGCGGCGCCGATCCTGTCGGCATGATCCTCCTGCAGATAATGCGCGCCGGGTCCGAGATCGATCAGGCGGCAATTCTTCAGGCTCGCCGCGAATTCCCGTGCCGCCTGCGGCGAGACGAGGGCCCCCGGATCGCCTGAGAAAAGCAGCTTCGGGTAGGAGGAGAGCCGGAGCGCCCGATGGTCGTGCTCGCTGATGGCACCGACATCGGCGGGCTGGCCTTCAATCGGCAGGTCGCGCGGCAGCCGCAGGATCGGCTTGCGCGATTGCGGCGTCGGGAACGGTGCCCGGTAGGAGGCCATTTCCTCATCGCTCATCGTGCGCAGCACCGCAGCCGGCAGCACCTTTTCGACGAAGACGTTGTCTTCCAGGACAAGCTTCTCACCGACGCCAGGCGTGCGCATTGCCTTGAACAATTCGCGCGCCTGCGGACGCTGGTGAAAATCGTCCCAACTCTCGAAGGGGCGGATGAATTCCATGAAGGCGAGGCCGAGGATCCGCTGCGGCCGCCGGGCCGCGAGATGGAAGGCGAGCGCGGTGCCCCAGTCCTGCGCGACGACCACCACGTCGGTGATGCCAAGCGTCTCGATGAAGGCGTCGAGATAGCGGACGTGGTCGAAGAAGCGATAGTCGATGTCCGGCTTGCCGGATTGGCCATAGCCGATCAGGTCGGGCGCAATGCAGCGGCCGAACGGCGCCACATGCGGGATGATGTCGCGCCAGATGTAGGACGACGTCGGGTTGCCGTGCAGGAAGAGTACCGTCGGGCCAGCCGTGCCTGCCTCGACATAGGAGATGGTGGAATCGAGCACCGCGACTTGCGAGCGCGGCACCGTTGTGCGGGATTGCTGCTTTTCGAGTTTCGGGTTCATCGGATCAGCTCCTTTTTGCGAAGACTGTTTTGAAGACGATATTCTTGAAACGCTCGAGCGGTTCGGGACTGCGCTCCACCTTCATGCGCAGCATCGCGCCTTGCCAGGAACTCAACAGGAAATCGGCGAGGTCCTCGGCATCGAACGCGTCGGTGATGTCGCCAGCCGCCTGGCCCTCGGCGATGCATTCGGCAAAGGGCTTACGCCAGCGTTCGAAAATGGCGACGAGTTGCAGCCTCAGCGCCTCGCTGTGAGCCGCCGTCTCGAGGCTGAGATTGCCGATCATGCAGCCCCGTGCCCAATCATGCGCCTCCAGCTTCGACGTGATGATTTCGAGATAGCGGCGCAAGCGCCCGACCGGGGGCGTGCCGTCCCGAGCAAGGGCCTGCTCCGCCAAACCGCTCACATAGGCGAAATAGCGGTCCAGCACCTCGCCGGTGAACGCCTCCTTGGAGACAAAATGATTGGTGAAGGACCCCGGGCGGGCATCGGCCGCGGCGACGATGTCGCGTACGCCGGCGGACGAATAGCCGGAATTCCAGATGGTTTTGAAACCGGCGTCGAGAAGTTTTTCGCGAAGTGAATGTCTAGCCATGCCGGTATAATACGTACGTACGTATTAAAGTCAAGAAGCATATTTTATACCGCGCGCTCTTGGCAGAACCCACGGGCAATGGCATCGCAGTGGTGGCGTCGGAACGAGGAGTGGAGCATGACAGCGGCGAAAGAAGTGATTGTCATCGGCGCCGGCATCATCGGCGCCTCCATCGCCTGGCACCTGACCAGGGCCGGAGCAAAGGTGACGGTCATTGCCGGCTGCGGCGTCGGCGGCGTCGCGACACCGAATTCCTTTGCCTGGATCAATGCCAGCTGGGGTAATCCGCAGCCTTACTTCCGACTACGGACTCGATCGATGGCCGAATGGACGCGATTGGCGAACGAGGTGCCCGGCATCCCGTTGCAATGGTGCGGTGGCTTATGCTGGGACCTGCCACGTCCCGAACTTGAGGCCTATGCGGCCGAGCACTCCGCATGGGGCTACGGCATCGAGCGTGTCGACCGTGCCGGAGCGGCGCGCATCGAGCCAAATCTGACCGAGCTTCCCGATTTCGCCCTTTATGTCGCCGAGGAAGGCGTTGCCGAGCCGGTCGCCGCCACGCAAGCACTGCTGGCCGACGCCGAACGGCGCGGCGCGCGAATTGTAGCCGGGACGACCGTCACCGCTCTGGTGCAAGCCAACGGCAGGATTGCCGGCGTCGATACATCCGGCGGGCGGATTGCTGCCGACGAGGTGGTGATCGCGGCCGGAGCCGGCTCTCCGGCACTAGCGGCAACAGCCGGGATAGAACTGCCGATCGAGACGCCACCCGGCCTGATCGTGCATTCGCACCCCTACGAAAAGCTGCTCAACGGCCTGGTGATCGGCGACCGCCTGCATATGCGCCAGACGGCGGAAGGCCGCATCATCGCCGGCTCGGATTTCGGCGGCGCCGATCCCGGCATGGATGCTGCGGCCACCGCCGGCGACCTGTTTGCGGCGATGAAGGCGATGCTGCGCGGCGCGGATGAGCTGGAACTCGATTTCCACACCATTGGCTACCGGCCGACGCCGGTCGATGGCTTTCCGATCATTGGCCGCGCCGAAGGCACGAGCGGCGTCTACGTCGCGGTCATGCATTCCGGCATCACGCTGGCACCGGCCGTCAGCCTGTTCGCCGCCCGCGAAATCCTCGACGGCGAGCGCGATCCGCTGCTTGATCCCTACGGGCTGGCGCGGTTTACTCAATAACCGGGCGGGCGGCGAAAGCCGCCGGATAGCGGCTCGATTGCCCTGGCGATCCCGAGCAGGCGCGACTCCGACCAGCGTTTGCCAACAATCTGTAGTCCGATGGGCAGGCCGTCGCGATCCTGCCCGCAGGGCAGCGACAGGGCGGGATGGCCGCTGTAGTTGAACACCGCGCCATAGGCCGGCAGCACCCAGTAGCTTTGCTCGCTACCGTCGACCTCGATCGGCGTTCCCGGCTCGCAATGCGGAAAGGCCGTGGTCATGGCGACCGGGCACAGCAAGGCGTCGCAGCCGTCGAAGAACCGTTCCCATGCCAGGATGGAGCGGTCGCGGCGGGCGAGCACCTCGAACCAGCGCGAGACCGGCGTCGGCTTCTCCGGTGGTTCGGGCTGCGTCGCCTCCAGCATCATGCCGATCAGCGCACCGCCTTGTGCTAGGTCGTCGTGCAGGTCGAACTCCGGCAACTTAGCTTCCTCGACGATGGCGCCCGCGGCCTGAAGCTCTTTTGCCAGACTTTCGACCGCCGCGCTGATCTCGCCGGCCACCGGAAAGCCCGGAAAGGACGGCGCGACGGCAATCCGCAAATTTCTGAGATCCAGCTCCGGCATGGTTTCGACCGGTACCGGCGCAAGGTCGGTATCGCTTCCATCCGGCCCGGCAATGAGGCCGTAGATCAGTGCCAGGTCCTCGACGCTGCGCGCCATCGGTCCGAGGCAGGAGATCAGCCTCACGCTGCGCGGCGCCCCGCCTGGATCGGGGAAGGCGCCGGCGAGCGAGACGCGGTGCTCGGTCGGCTTGAGGCCGTAGACGCCGCAAAAGGCAGCCGGCAGCCGGATCGAATCCTGCATGTCGGTGCCGACCTCGAACGGCGTCATTCCGGTGCCGAGCGCCGCCGCCGCACCGCCACTGGAGCCGCCGGCGGTGCGCTGGAGATTCCAGGGATTGCCGGTGCGGCCAAACAGCGGATTGCTCGACTGCCAGTCACCGAGCATTGTCGCCACGTTCGTCTTGCCCACCAGTATGCCGCCTGCCGCCTTCAGCCGGGCAACGACCGGACTGTCTGCCCTCGGGGCATAGTCGGCGAAAGCCGGGAAGCCGACAGTGGTTCTCATGCCCGCTGTTTCGTGCGTGTCCTTCAGTGTGAACGGCACGCCGTGTAGCGGCCCAAGGGCCTCGCCGCGCGCCTGGGCTTCGTCGGCCTTGCCAGCGCGTTGCCGCGCACCGTCCCGATCGAGGGTTACGACTGCGTTGACCGCCTCATTGTGCCTGTCAATTTGCGTCAGATGCGCGTCCAGCGCTTCCACAGCGGAAATCTTGCGGTCGCGAATGGCGGCAGCCAGTTCTGTCGTCGGGGAAAAGACGATATCCATCGTGGATGCTCCGGGCTATCGCGCCGCGCTCCTCAAAATGGCGGATTGCGGCGCGGCTTCAAGCCTGGCTCGACATTTCGACGATGGCGGCGCTTGATCGGGATTGCGCTGCCGGGATCCGTTGAGCGTTGGCGCCGTCCAGCGGCCTCGCCGCGCTCGGTACCTCTACGGCCTACCGTCCTCTGTTATGCGTCCGCTCATAGAGCTCACGGATGATGCCGCTTGCCGTGGTCTCGAACAGAAACGGCAAGAAAGCATGAATGAGCGCGGCAAAGGCCGCCATGAACAATCTCGACGAGAACCATGCGGCGAAAGCCATATGGCCGAAATAGCTCTCGCCGACCGTGGCCGGATGAGAGGTGAAAAGTCTTGCGAGCCGTGCCGTCATGTCGATCCCTCCTGCCGGCATGAAGAGCCGGCGATGAGTATACTGGCATGGGTGTTCGGTTCATCGGTCTCAAATTGTCCTTGTGAAAGGCTGAATTTTGGGACAAACATCCCACATGGCGCCGGAAATCGACGAAATAGACCGGAGATTGCTGGCCGAGCTGCAACGCGACGGCACGCTGTCCGTCGACCAGCTCTCGGCAAGAATATCGCTGTCGCGCAATGCTTGCTGGCGCCGGGTCAAGCGGCTGGAGGAAGACGGCGTCATCACCGGCCGGGTGGCGCTGGTCGACGCCGACAAGCTTGGGCTCGGCCTTTCGGTGTTCATCCTGATCCGCACCTCCAACCACGATCCGGACTGGCTGCAAAGATTCCGAGCGGCGGTGACCGGCTTTGCCGAGATCACCGGCGCTTACCGCATGTCCGGCGATCTCGACTATGTCCTGCGCGCCCGCGTCGCCGATGTGAAGGCCTATGACCGGCTCTATCAACGGCTGATCGCCAAGGTGGCACTATCGGACGTTTCGGCCTCCTTCGTCATGGAGGAGATCAAGGAGACCACGGTCGTTCCGATGGAACTGCGCTGAAGCGGAACTGTGCTGAAAGAAAGCCGTTGATAGCATTGCCGCCGAGTTGACTGAACCGGCGTTCGCGACGATAGGATCAGCCTCATGCGCGCAGCACTTTATCCCACCTCCGTCATCGGTCCGGCTGTCGGCTTCGTCAGGCTGCCGCATGGCGAGGGATTGCCGCTTCCTGCCTATGAGAGCTCGGGCGCCGCCGGCATGGACCTGCGCGCCGCCGTCCCGGACGACAGGCCGCTCTTGATTCTGCCGGGAAAGCGCGCGCTGGTGCCGACCGGGCTGATCCTGGAAATTCCGGAGGGCGTCGAGGGCCAGGTCCGGCCGCGTTCCGGCCTCGCCTTCAAGCACGGGCTCACCTGCCTCAACACGCCGGGCACCATCGACAGCGACTATCGCGGCGAGGTCAAGGTGCTGCTGATCAATCTCGGCGACGAGGATTTCGCGGTGACGCGCGGCATGCGGATCGCCCAGATCGTCTTCGCCCCGGTGACGCAGGCGACCGTCGAGGAGCGCACATTGGCTGGCGGCACAACGCGCGGCTCGGGCGGCTTCGGATCGACCGGCACGGCCTGATGAAAATACCCAAGCTCGTCATCTTCGATTGCGACGGGGTTCTGGTCGACACCGAGAACTTGGCCAATCGGCGCCTCGCCGAGTGGCTGACCGCGGCCGGCTTTCCGGCCAGCTTCGAATATTGCCGCAAGAATTTCTCCGGCCGCAGCATGGTCTCGGTGCAGAAGGAAGTCGAGGCGACCGGCGTCAGCCTCGGCGCCGATTTCGTCGAGCGTTGGAACGCCGGCCTGCCGGACCTGTTCGCGCATGGCGTCGAGGCCATCCCCTACGTTCGCGAGTTCATCGAAACCGTGCACGCCGCCGGCATCGCCACCTGTGTCGCCTCGTCGGCACGGGTGTCCAAAATGCACATCACGCTCGGCCAGACCGGACTGCTGCCGCTGTTCGAGCATGCGCTGTTCAGCTCGACCATGGTCGCGCACGGCAAGCCGTTCCCCGACCTCTTCCTGCATGCGGCAGCGACGATGGGCTTCGCGCCCGCCGACTGCATCGTCATTGAGGACAGCGTCGCCGGCACGGCAGCCGGCATCGCCGCTGGCATGCGCGTCTATTCCTACCACGGCGACCCGCTTTCCGACCGCGACGGGCTGATCGAAGCCGGCGGCATCCTGTTCGACGACATGCGTAAACTGGCCGGGCTGGTGCCAATCCACTGATCGCCTTTGCGCAAGCTGCATGCGCGCCCGATCTCAGACCGGGCGCGGCGCCCCAAGTAGTCGGTCGACCGTGTCGCGTATGAGACTGCGCAGATTGGCCGGCCTGTCGAGATGACTGACGACAAGCAGGCCGTCGGCCGCCACTGTTAGCGCGTCTGCGGTGCGGTCCGGATCGGGATTTGCGTCAGCGATCAGCAGATCCCTGAGGATGCCCCACTTCCAGTGACGATGCTTATCGATTGCCTGGCGAACCGGGCTCCTCGCGTCGGGGTATTCGGCAGCGGCGTTCTGGAACGGGCAGCCGCGGTAGCCCGGCTGATCCGCCGCGTCGGCAATAAGATCGAATACCGCAAGGATCATCAGGCGAGGTGGCCGCCGGCCAAGGCTCGCGATTGCCGCCCGTCCTCCCTTGCTGAGCTCCTCGATATAGGCGCGGACGAGATCGTCCTTGGCCGCGAAGTGATGATAGAACGTCGCCTTCGCAACGCCGGCCTCGGCGATGATGCGGTCGATGCCGACGGCACGGACCCCCTCCAGAGAAAACAGCGCGGTCGCCGTATCGAGGATGCGGCGGCGCGCAAGACTTTCGGGACGATCGTTGATTCGGGCTGCGGACATGCCTTGACCGTATAGCAGACAGGTCTGTATACATCCATATGTAGACAGACAGGTCTACCTGTTAACGAAGGGAAGGCGAAACATGGCTTCGATAGTCAGGGAAATCATCGTAGACGCTTCACCGGAAAGCGTATGGGCGACGGTGGGCGACTTCGCCGGCGGCGCGCAGCGGATAGCCCCAGGCGTTTTCATCGACTGCTGGGTGGATGAGGACGACGTGCGGGCCCTTACTTTCGCCGACGGCAAGATCGTGCGAGAGCGGCTCATCGCCCGCGACGAGCAGAGCCGGCGGATCGTGTGGGGATGGCTCGGCGATGAGGTCACCCACGATAATACCTCCATGCAGGTCTTTGCCGAGGGCGAGGGCCGGAGCCGCCTGGTCTGGATCCACGACACTCTGCCCGACGAGCTCGGCGCGTGGCTCGCAGTCGCCATGGATCAGCTGGTGCCGGTTTTCCAGCAGACTCTGGCGAGCCAAGCCAAACCAACATAGTGACGCAACGCCAGGGGTTTCCTCTTGGCCGCAAAATGCTTTAGCTTGCGCGCGCCCGACATAACGAGCGCGCGCATGACCTTCTCCCTGCTTCGTTTCATCTTTGCCTGCCTGCTGCTGCCCTGTCTTTGGACGACGGCCGGCGCGGAGGCCGTCAGCTTCCCGGAGCTCGGCAGCGCCGTCCCCGGCCACGGCGATGTCACCTATCTCGATCTCGCCAGGATGGTCATTCCCGATCTGGCCGCGGACAAGGATGGCTTTTTCCGGGGTTCGATTCCGATCGAGATGCGCCACATCGCTGGACCGGACTACGACGGCTCGCCGCCGGCGACCTCGGGTCTTTCCAGCGGCGACGTGCTCGACATCAAGGCCGGCGGCAAGGACCGGCTGGCGATGCTGCTCGACCTCGGCGACTCGCCTGACAGCGCCGAGGGTTATGCCGTGCTGGCACTCTACGACATCACCGGCAAGCCGGCCTTGCTCGACGCGGTCAACGTTGCCGTCGACCGCAGCACCTACTTTCGCGATCCGGGCAAGCTGTCGATCGGGCCCGGCGATGACGTCATCATCACCACGAGCACGCATTTCAATTCGAGCCAGGGCTATGTGATCGCGCCGCTGGTCATGGTCCGCAACGACAGGTTCGAGCTGATCGACATGATCTGTGCGTTCGACGAAAACCTCTGCACCAACCGAAGGACGCAGAATGCGGCCTTCCAGGCGATTGCCGACGGCCAGCCCTATGCAGCCATCAAGGTTACGGTGACCGACGCGACAGTGCCGGGCGATGAAAGCTGCGACGGCCAGCCGCCGCCAGAGGCGTCTTCGCGCGACATTTCCGTCACCTATCATTGGGACAAAAACGCTTCGCGTTACGTCAAGGATTCCGATGCGCTGGACCGATTGGCAGGAGAGAACGCCAAACGCTTCTGAGCCAACCGCATTTGTTTGCCCGGCGCGTTCCGCCGGGCTAGAATTTCCTTCATAGTCCGCACCGGAGGGGAGCATCCATGGATAAGGGCAAGATTTTTCGCGACCTGCATACATCGATCTTCGTCATGGCCAATTCATGGGACGTCGGCACGACCAAGCTCTTGGCCTCATTCGGCTTCAAGGCGCTGGCCACGACCAGCGCCGGCTTTGCCTTTTCGCGCGGCCTGCCCGACGGCGCGGTGACGTTCGAGGCGATGATCCATCATTGCCGTGAAGTGTCAGCGGCGACCGGGCTGCCGGTTTCGGCCGATCTCGAAAAGGGCAAGGGCGACAGCGCGACAAGTGCCGGCGAGACCATCTTCGCCGCCGAGGCGGCTGGCCTCGCCGGCTGCTCGATCGAGGACCATACCGGCGAGCCCGCCAAGCCGATCTATGATTTTTCGCATGCCGTCGATCGCGTCGCGGCGGCGGCGGAAGCGGCACGGGCACTGAAACGCGATTTCGTCTTCACCGCGCGGGCCGAGAATTTCCTGTGGGGCAAGCCCGACCTCGACGACACGATCAAGCGGCTGCAGGCCTTCGAGAAAGCCGGTGCCGACGTGCTCTATGCACCGGGCCTGGGCGACATCGAGATGGTGCGAACCGTCTGCTCGGCGCTGACCAAGCCCGTGAACGTCATGGCCAGGCCCGGCTTCACCATCGCCGATCTTGCCATGGCGGGGGTGAAGCGCATCTCGCTCGGCCCATGGCTGACCAATTTCGCCTTCGGCATGCTGGAGACCGCGGCGCGCGAGATCCAGCAGGATGGCACCTTCGGCTTCACCCGCGCCGCCATGCCGTTCGGCAAGCTGCAGGCGCTGTTTGCCAAATCTTCCGCCTAGACGGGGCCCGGCGAATGACGCTCACCGTCGTCGACATGCACACCGGCGGCGAGCCGCTGCGGATCGTCACCGGCGGCTACCCCGACATTCCCAAGGGCACGATCCTCGAAAAGCGTGCCTATGTGCGCGACCATCTCGATCATCTCAGAAAGATCCTGATGTTCGAGCCGCGCGGACATTACGACATGTATGGCGCGCTGCTGGTGGAGCCCGACCTGCCGGGCGCCGACCTCGCGGTGCTGTTCATGCACAATGAGGGCTATTCGACGATGTGCGGCCACGCCATCGTCGCGCTCGGCCGCTACTCCGTCGACGAGCGGCTGGTGGCGCCACGCGAGCCGATGACGACCGTCAGTATCGAGGCGCCATGCGGGCTGATTTCGGCTGCGGTCGAGGTAAAGGATGGCAAGGCCGGCGCGGTGTCCTTCGAAAGCGTGCCGGCGTTTCTGTTCGCCGGCGACCAGCGGATCGAGCTGCCGGGCTATGGTCCGGTCGGCTTCGACATCGCCTATGGCGGGGCCTTCTATGCACTGGCCGACTGCCGCCAGTTCGGGCTGGAATTCGGCAGGAACCGCGTCCGCGATTTCGTCGATGCAGCGACCGCGCTGACTGATAAGCTGAAGGCCGAATTGCCGCTGTCGCATCCCGACCATGCCGATCTCGCCTTTCTCTACGGCACCATCCTGACCGACGGACAGGATGCGTTCTCCGATACGCCGACCAAAAACATCTGCGTTTTCGCCGAGGCCGAGGTCGACCGTTCGCCGACCGGCTCCGGCGTCACCGCGCGGCTGGCGGCCATGCACGCCAAGGGCCAGATCGAGATTGGCCGAACGCGGCTGTTCGAGAGCATCGCCGGCTCGCGCTTTTCCGGCGCCGTCGTACGCACGGCCACAGCCGGGCCGCATGACGCCATCATCGCCCGCGTCGGCGGCCGCGCCTATTACTCAGGGCGGGCCGAATTCATCGTCGAGGACGATGATGAACTGGGGCGCGGCTTTCTGCTGCGCTAGCTCCCTTCCCGTGCCGAGATCGCCTTGTGCAGATGCACCATCATGGCGGCGGCGAACAGCGGCGTCAGAAGGTTGAGCAGCGGCACGGCGAGGAAAGCGGCGACCACCAGCCCGGCCAGGAACACGGTGATGGAGTGCTTTCTGCGCAGCGCCTTGGCCTCGGCCTCCGGGCGAAAGCGCATGGCGGCGAACTCGAAGAACTCGCGCCCGAGCAGATAGCCGTTGACGACGAAGAAGGCGGCAATGTTGATGCCCGGCACCAAGAGCAGCAGCAGGGCGACGATGTTGCCGAGGATGACGACGCCGAAAAACCGGATCGCCAGCACCAGCGAGCGCAACGCCGGCACGGCGCGGCCGGGCGGGTCGTTTGGATAATCGGTGCGCTCGACCACTTCGGCGACGTCGTCGAGGAACAGGCCGGCGATGATCGCCGTCACCGGCGCGATGAGAAGCGCCAAGCCCAGCGCAAGGCCGACGCCGGCGACGACGGCGCCCAGCCACCCGGCCCAGGAGGGTAGGGCGGGCAGCCATGCATCGATCCACGGCCAGGCCAGCCATTCGAACAGGCTCTTGATCCCGAACCAAAGCGCCGCCAGCGCCAGCAAGGTCAGCCCCAGCGTCTTCAGGAACACGGAACGGAATTCGGGCGAGAACAGCCGGCTCAAGGCGGCACGGGCGGCGTCGAGGATCACGGCGTTTCCAATTCCATGTCAAACGAGGCCCATGGGCGATATTTCGGGATAGGCGGAGACAGGTCGCGAGACAAGCGCAAACCGCGCGATACGAAGCATGCGTTCTGCCCGGATTTATAACTCGCGGCCTAGGCAAAGCCGCATCAAACCGCTAGACCCGCCCGCGCCCGGCGTGGCAGAAAGCCGGTGGGTTTTTTGGCGGAGACATGAATTGATGCCGGACTATGACGTGCTTTGTATCGGAAATGCCATCGTCGACATCATCGCCCAGTGCGACGAGGCGTTCCTGGAGACCAACGGCATCATCAAGGGCGCGATGAATTTGATCGACACGAGGCGCGCCGAACTGCTCTACAGCCGCATGGGCCCGGCCATCGAAGCCTCGGGCGGCAGCGCCGGCAACACGGCGGCGGGCGTTGCCAGCTTCGGCGGCCGCGCCGCCTTCTTCGGCAAGGTCTCGAACGACGCGCTCGGCGAAATCTACGCGCACGACATCCATGCCCAGGGCGTCGCCTTCGACACCAGGCCGCTCAGCGGCGAGCCACCGACGGCGCGCTCGATGATCTTCGTCACGCCGGACGGCGAGCGCTCGATGAACACCTATCTCGGCGCCTGCGTCGAGCTCGGCCCGGAGGACGTCGAGGCCGACAAGGCGTCGGGCGCCGCCGTCACTTATTTCGAGGGCTATCTGTGGGACCCGCCGCGCGCCAAGGAAGCGATCCGGCAGACGGCGAAGCTCGCCCATGCCGCCGGGCGCGAAGTGTCGATGACATTGTCGGACTCGTTCTGCGTCGACCGCTACCGCGACGAGTTCCTCGATCTGATGCGCTCCGGCACCGTCGACATCGTCTTTGCCAACAGCCACGAGATCAAGTCGCTCTACCAGACCGCGTCATTCGACGAAGCGCTGGCCCAGATCCGCAAGGATTGCAAGATCGCCGCCGTCACCCGCTCGGAAAAGGGCTCGGTGATCGTGCGCGGCGACGAGACGGTCACCATCGAGGCCACCAGGATCCGCGAGCTGGTCGACACCACAGGCGCCGGCGACCTCTACGCCGCCGGCTTCCTCTACGGCTACACGCAAGGCCGCAGCCTGAAGCAGTGCGGCGATCTCGGCTCGCTGGCGGCCGGGCTGGTCATCCAGCAAATCGGCCCAAGGCCACGCCAGAATTTGCGCAGAGAGGCCGAGCAGGCGGGGCTGCTGTAGCGGCATCTCTTCCTTCTCCCCCTGTGGGAGAAGGTGGATCGGCGCGCAGCGCCGAGACGGTTGAGGGGTGCTGGACGGAGTGCTGCCGGTGCCAAGCTGGAACACCCCTCATCCGACCGAGCTTCGCTCGGCCACCTTCTCCCACAGGGGGAGAAGGGAGAGGCGCTGCTGCTGCCCCCGCTCGTCAAGCTCCCGCGCTATACGCCGCGATCGCCGCCATGTTGACGATGTCTGAATCCTTCGCATTCAGCGAGACGATCTGGACCGGCTTGTTCAGGCCGACCAGCAGCGGGCCGATGACGGTCGAGCCGCCGAGCTCCTGCAGCATCTTGGTCGAGATCGAGGCCGAGTGGAAGGCCGGCATGACCAGCACGTTGGCCGGGCCGGTCAGCCTGATGAACGGGTACTGCGCCATGGCACGGGCGTTGAGCGCCACGTCGGCGGCCATCTCGCCGTCATACTCGAAATCGACGCGGCGCTTGTCGAGGATGCGCACCGCTTCCTGGACGCGCTCGGAGCGCTCGCCCTGCGGATGGCCGAAGGTCGAATAGGCGAGCATGGCGAGCCTCGGCTCGTAGCCCATGCGGCGGGCGAAACCGGCGGCCTCCTCGGCGATGTCGGCGATCTCGACGGCATCCGGCATGTCGTGCACCGCGGTGTCGGCAACGAGGACGGTGCGACCGCGCGCGAGCACGATCGACACGCCGATGACGCAATGGCCGGGCCTTGCGTCGATGACGCGGCGGATGTCGTCGAGCGCCGTCGAATAGTTGCGGGTAACGCCGGTGACGATGCCGTCGGCATCGCCCAGCGCCACCATGCAGGCGGCGAAATGGTTGCGGTCGTTGTTGATCAGCCGCTGGCAATCGCGGAACAGAAAGCCTTTGCGCTGCATGCGCTCGTAGAGATAGTCGGTGTAGACCGAGTTGCGCCGCGACAGCCGCGCATTGATGATCTCGATGCCTTGCTTGCCGAGATCGATGCCGGCATTCCTGGCGTTTTCCTTGATGATGTCGTCGCGGCCGAGCAGGATGGCGGTGCCGAGCCGCTGGTTCACGTAGGAGACGGCGGCGCGCATCACCTGCTCCTCCTCGCCCTCGGCAAAGACGATGCGCTTGGGCTGGCGGCGGACGCGGTCGTAGATGCGCTGCAGCGTCGAGGCGATCGGGTCGCGGCGGGCGGAAAGCTCCTGCGCGTAGCGGTCGAGATCGAGGATCGGCTTGCGCGCGACGCCGGAGTCCATCGCCGCTTTGGCCACCGCAATCGGAATGGCCGAGATCAGGCGCGGGTCGAACGGCACCGGGATGATGTAGTTGGGGCCGAATTTCGGCCGCATGCCCTGATAGGCGGCGGCGACGTCGTCGGGCACGTCCTGGCGCGCCAGTTCGGCGAGCGCTTTGGCCGCGGCGATCTTCATGTCGTCGTTGATGGTGGTCGCCCGCACATCGAGCGCGCCGCGGAAGATGTAGGGGAAGCCAAGCACGTTGTTGACCTGGTTGGGATAGTCGGACCGTCCCGTCGCCATGATGGCGTCGGTGCGGATCTCGGCGACCTCTTCAGGCGTGATCTCGGGGTCGGGATTGGCCATGGCGAAGATGATCGGGTTCTTGGCCATGGACTGCACCATCCTGGTGGTCAGCGTGCCCTTGGCCGAGAGGCCGAGGAACACGTCGGCGCCGTCCAGCGCCTCGGCCAGCGAGCGCGCGCCGGTTTTCACGGCATGCGCCGATTTCCACTGGTTCATGCCTTCGGTGCGGCCCTGGAAGACGACGCCCTTGGTGTCGCACAGGATGATATTTTCTGGCGCAAAGCCCATCGCCTTCATCAATTCGATGCAGGCGATGCCGGCAGCACCGGCGCCGTTGCAGACCATTTTCGTGGTCTTCATGTCGCGGCCGGTGATTTCCAGCGCGTTGATCAGGCCGGCGGCCGAGATGATGGCGGTGCCGTGCTGGTCGTCATGGAAGACCGGGATGTCCATCAGCTCGCGCAGCCGCTGCTCGATGATGAAGCACTCCGGCGCCTTGATGTCCTCGAGGTTGATGCCGCCGAAGGAGGGGCCGAGAAAGCGCACACAGTTGATGAATTCGTCGGCATCCTCGGTATCGACCTCGAGGTCGATGGAATCGACATCGGCGAAGCGCTTGAACAGCACCGCCTTGCCTTCCATCACCGGCTTCGAGGCCAGCGCGCCGAGATTGCCGAGGCCGAGGATAGCGGTGCCGTTGGAGATGACGGCGACCATGTTGCCGCGAACCGTGTAGTCGAAGGCGCGGCTCGGGTCCTCGGCGATGGCCAGAACCGGAACCGCGACGCCCGGCGAATAGGCAAGGCTGAGATCGCGCTGCGTCGCCATCGGTTTTGTGGCGACGATCTCCAGCTTGCCCGGACGGCCCATGGCGTGGAATTCCAACGCCTCCTGGGGGCTGACGGAGGGCCCGTTGCTTTCGGTTTTCTTGGCCATAGTACTTTTGGTTTCCTCGCCCGTACGGCACCGCTTGAGATGGGTGCGCATGCTTTCTTTTGTGGAAGGTTCGGGATTAAGGCTACACTTCGCCGCTGTAAACCGCCAAGCATGGCTTGGAAAATTTTGGAAGCAGCTTCTTGAACGACGAGACGCCCATTCGAAGCGACAACGCCACGCCGGCCTTCGCGCCGGCGACGCCGATGATGGAGCAGTATATCGAGATCAAGGCGGCGAACCCGGATTCGCTGCTGTTCTACCGCATGGGCGATTTCTACGAGCTGTTCTTCGACGATGCCGAGAAGGCAAGCCGGGCGCTCGGCATCGTGCTGACCAAGCGCGGCAAGCATCAGGGGCTCGACATCCCGATGTGCGGCGGGCCGGGCCCCCCCCCCGACGATTATCTGCAGAAGCTGATCGGCCAGGGGTTCCGCGTCGCCGTCTGCGAGCAGATCGAGGATCCGGCCGAGGCGAAGAAGCGCGGCGGCAAATCGGTGGTGCGCCGCGACGTGGTGCGGCTGGTCACCCCAGGCACCATCACCGAGGACAAGTTGCTGGCGCCGTCGGAATCGAGTTTTCTGATGGCGCTGGGACGGGTCAAGGGCGGCAGCAGCGATACAAGAGGCGGGGAGCGCGGCAGCGCGACAGGGAACCAAGGAAGTTTCGCCCTAGCCTGGATCGAGATCTCGACCGGTGTCTTCCGCGTCGCCGAGACCACCACCGACCGGCTGCTCGCCGATGTCTTCCGCGTCGACCCGCGCGAGCTGATCGTCGCCGAGCCGGTGTTTTACGACCCGGAGCTGAAACCGGTGTTCGACGTGCTCGGCCGCGTCGCCAGCCCGCAGCCGCCGTCGCTGTTCGATTCGGCTTCGGCCGCCGGCCGCATCGCCCGCTTCTTCGAGGTGGCAACGCCGGATAGTTTCGGCACGTTTTCGCGCGCCGAGCTGTCGGCGATCTCAGGCGTCATCGCCTATGTCGAGAAGACGCAGAAAGCCGAGCGGCCGCCGCTGTCGCGGCCGCAGCGCGAGGAGCAGGGCTCGACGCTGTTCATCGACCCGGCGACGCGCGCCAATCTGGAGCTGCTGCGCACGCTGTCCGGCAGCCGCGAGGGGTCGCTGTTCAAGGCGATCGACCGCACGGTGACCGGCGGCGGTGCAAGGCTGCTCGCCGACCGGCTGATGGCGCCGCTGACCGATCCGGCGGCAATCGCTGCAAGGCTGGACTCGGTGTCGTTCTTCCGCTCCGAGACGCGTTTTTGCCAGGCGGTGCGGGCAAGCCTGAAGAGCGTCGCCGACATGCCGCGGGCGCTGTCCAGGCTGGCGCTCAACCGCGGCGGCCCGCGCGACCTCGGCGCGCTGCGCGCCGGTTTCGAAGCGGCCGGTGCCATCGCCGAACTGTTCGGCCAAACCGCATTGCCGGCCGAACTGACCGCGGCGTTGGGAGCTATCAAGGCACTGCCCAGTGATCTGGCGACGCATCTGGCACAGGCGCTCAGCGACGAGCTGCCGTTGCTCAGGCGCGACGGCGGCTTCGTCCGCGGCGGCTACCACGCCGAACTCGACGAGATGCGGGCACTGCGCGACGAGTCGCGAAAGGTGATCGCCGGGCTGGAGCGTTCGCTGATCGACGAGACCGGCATCCGCTCGCTGAAGATCAGGCACAACAATGTGCTGGGCTATTATATCGAAGTCACCGCCAACCACCATGCGCTGATGACCGGCAGCGACGGCGCCAAGGCGCGCTTCATCCATCGCCAGACCATGGCCAACGCCATGCGCTTCACCACCACGGAACTCGCCGAACTGGAAACCAAGATCGCCAACGCCGCCGACCGGGCGCTGGCGATCGAGCTTGCCGCTTTCGAGGCGCTGACGGCGGAAGTGGTCGGCCAGGCCGACACGATCCGTGCCGGCGCCGAAGCGCTCGCCGTGCTCGACGTTTCGGCCGCACTTGCCTTGCTTTCCGAGAGCGAGGCCTGGTGCCGGCCGCTGGTCGATGCGAGCCTTGCCTTCGAGATTTCGGGTGGACGTCATCCGGTGGTCGAACAGGCGCTGCGGCGTTCCGGCGAGGGCCCGTTCGTCGCCAATGATTGCGATCTGTCGCCGCAAGGCGATGCCAAGGCCGGCGCGATCTGGCTGCTGACCGGCCCCAATATGGGCGGCAAATCGACCTTCCTCAGGCAAAACGCGCTGATCGCCATCCTCGCCCAGACCGGCTCCTTCGTGCCGGCGGCATCAGCCCATATCGGCGTCGTCGACCGGCTGTTTTCGCGGGTCGGCGCCTCCGACGATCTGGCGCGCGGCCGCTCCACCTTCATGGTCGAGATGGTCGAGACGGCGGCGATCCTCAACCAGGCTGGCGAACGCGCACTGGTCATCCTCGACGAGATCGGCCGCGGCACCGCCACTTTCGACGGCCTGTCGATCGCATGGGCGGCGGTCGAATATCTGCACGAGAAAAACCGCTGCCGGGCGATCTTCGCCACGCATTTCCACGAGATGACGGCGCTGGCCGGAAAACTGCCGCGGCTCTCCAACGTCACCATGCGGGTCAAGGAATGGGAGAGCGACGTGGTCTTCCTGCACGAGGTCGGCAAGGGTGCCGCCGACCGTTCCTACGGCGTCCAGGTAGCGCGGCTGGCCGGCCTGCCGGAAGCGGTGGTCGGCCGGGCCAAGGAAGTGCTGCACCAACTCGAGGCCGGCGAGGTCTCGGGCAAGGCCAACCGTCTGGTCGACGACCTGCCGCTGTTTTCCGTGGCGGCGCAGCGGGAAGCGTCGAAGCCGGCGAAGAGTGATGGGCTGGGTTTGGCGCTAGCGGAGATCAATCCCGACGAGATGACGCCAAGGGAAGCGCTGGAGGCGCTGTACCGGCTGAAGGGGATGGCTGGGAAGTAGTGCTCGTCCGATAGCGCTCTACGGCACCCCCCTCTGTCCTGCCGGACTGTCCGGCAGGACAGAGGGGGTGTGACGGAACGCTGCTTTGGCTTGCCTTCCGCCCCACCCCTCAAATCATCGCCAGGCCCGACTTCCGCCTCGGCGGTGGGAAGGCGCGGTCAATTTCGGCGAAATCTTCGCTCGTGAGCTCGATCTCCAACGCCGCGACATTCTGCCGGATATGCTCCGGGTGGCTGGCCTTCGGAATGGCAATCACCCCGTCCTGCGCCATCACCCATGCAAGTGCGATCTGCGCCGGCGTCGCACCGTGGCGGGCGGCGATGGCATCTAACCTGGCGTTGCGCGCCAATACCCCCTGATCGACCGGCGAATAGGCCATCAGCGGCATGCCGCGTTGCCGGCTCCACGGGGCGAGGTCGAACTCGACGCCGCGCTGCGACAGATTGTAGAGCACCTGGTTGGTCTGGACGTTGCCGCCGGCCGGCAACCGAACCAGCTCTTCCATCTCATCGGTATCGAAATTGCTGACGCCCCAATGGCGGATCTTGCCGGCCGCCTTCAACGCTTCGAACGCCTCTACCGTTTCCATCAAAGGAACGCTGCCCGGCCAATGCAAGAGATAGAGATCGATGCGGTCGGTGGCGAGATGCCTCAGGCTGTTCTCGCATGCCCGTCTCACGCCGGCGCGCGAGGCATTGGACGGCAGCACCTTGGAGACCAGGAAAACCTCGTCGCGGCGCCCGGCGATGGCCTCCGCCACCACCTGCTCGGCACCGCCGCTGGCATACATTTCGGCGGTGTCGATCAGCGTCATGCCGAGATCCAGCCCGAGCTTCAGGGCATTGGCCTCGTCGCCACGGCGGCGGCCGTCTTCGCCCATCTTCCAGGTGCCCTGGCCGAGCACCGGCACGGCTTCGCCGCAGGGCAGGGTGGTCGTCCTTATCGTCGATGGCATGGCATGCTCCAGTCCGAGGTCCGGATAGCACCATAGCCGCCAAGGGAAATCCAGGTGAAGCAGAAATCCAGGTGAAGTCTCTCGCCTGGATTCCCCGACAGCGTGAACCGCTACTTCACCGGATGGGCGGCAAGCCAGTCCTGCATCTGCTTGATTTCGGCCTGCTGCGCGGCGATCACCGCTTCGGCCAGCTTGCGGATTTCCGGATCCTTGCCATTGGCGAGCTCGACCTTGGCCATATCGATCGCCGCCTGGTGATGCGGGATCATGCCGCGGGCGAAATCGACGTCGGCATTGCCGGAATATTCGATCGCCATCATGTCGGCGTGCATCTTGTCCATCGCCGCCTTGTAGCCTTCGGTCGAAGGGCCCTGCGCGCCCATCGCGCCCATGTCGTGTTTCATCTCCTCGGCTTGCGCCGGAACGCTTTCGAGGAAAACGGCAAGCAGCATTCCCGCCGCCATCATCAGCAGCACGATCTTCTTGGCCAAGGTCATTCATCGTCTCCTTTTTTGAACAGGGTCTATCTGGGCAGTCGACTCAGAGTTTCAACGTCCTGAGCCGCAACGCGTTGGAGATCACCGAAACCGACGATAGGCTCATCGCCGCCGCCGCAATCATCGGCGACAACAGCGTGCCGGTGAGCGGATAGAGCACGCCGGCAGCAACCGGCACGCCAAGCACATTGTAGAGGAAAGCGAAAAACAGGTTCTGGCGGATGTTGCGGATCGTGCCCTGGGCAAGCGTGCGGGCTCGGACGATGCCGTTGAGATCGCCCTTGACCAGCGTGATCCCTGCACTCTCGACCGCAACATCGGCGCCGGTGCCCATGGCGATGCCGACATCGGCAGCGGCGAGTGCGGGCGCATCGTTGACGCCGTCGCCGGCCATGGCGACGCCGGCGCCGTTTGCACGCAATTCCTCGACCAGCGCACCCTTCTGCTCGGGCAAAAGCCCGGCACGCACCTCGTCGATGCCGAGCTTGGCTGCGATGGCTTTCGCCGTGCGCTCGTTGTCGCCGGTCGCCATGACGATCTTCAGCCCGCTGTCATGCAGCGCCTTGATCGCCTCGGCGGTGGTCGCCTTGATCGGGTCGGCGACGGCGACGAGGCCGGCGAGCCGGGTGCCGACAGCAACGAACATCGCGGTCTTGCCGTCGGCCTGCAGCGCCTCGGCACTGGCCAGGACCGACGCCGTGTCGATGCCGAGATCGGCCATCATCGCGGCATTGCCGAGCGCCACCTTCTGCCCCGAAACCGTGCCGGAAACGCCCTTGCCGGTGACGGCCTCGAAACCGCCGGCGTCCGGGATATTCACCCCGCGTTCGCGGGCGCCGTCGACGATCGCCTCGGCCAGCGGATGCTCCGAGCCTTTTTCCAGCCCGGCGGCGAGCGCCAGCAGATCGTCTTGCGCCATCCCTTCGAAAGCGACGACGTCGGTCAGCCGCGGCCGGCCTTCGGTCAGCGTTCCCGTCTTGTCGACGATCAGCGTGTCGACCGAGGCAAAGCTTTCGAGCGCCGCAGCTTCCTTGATCAGCACGCCGGCATGCGCGCCGCGTCCGGTGGCGGTCATGATCGACATTGGCGTGGCAAGGCCGAGCGCACACGGACAGGCAATGATCAGCACCGAGACCGCCGAGACGATGGCAAACACCAGGCTGGGTTCCGGTCCGACGATCGCCCAGGCGACGAACGCAATGATCGCAACCAGAACGACGGCCGGGACGAAGTAGAACGAGACGCGGTCGGCCAACCCCTGGATCGGCGCGCGTGAACGCTGCGCCTTGGCGACCAGCTCGACGATGCGCGCCAGCGTCGTCTCGGCGCCGATCTTTTCGGCGCGCATGATCAGCGAACCGTTCTTGTTCAGCGTGCCGCCGGTGAGGTTGTCGCCTTCGGTCTTTTCGACCGGCAGCGGCTCGCCTGTGATCATCGATTCATCGATGGAAGAGCGTCCTTCGAGCACAATGCCGTCGACCGGCACGGCGTCACCGGGGCGGATGCGCAGACGGTCGCCGGCTTTGACAATATCGAGCGGCACGTCGTTTTCGGAACCGTCCGCGCCGATCAGCCGCGCCGTCTTCGGCGCCAGGTCGAGCAGCGCACGGATCGCCGAACCGGTTTTCTCGCGGGCACGCAATTCCAGCACCTGGCCGAGGAACACCAGCGCGACGATTACCGCCGCCGCCTCGAAATAGACCGGTACGGTGCCGTCATGGCCGCGGAACTGGTGCGGAAAGAGGCCTGGAAACAGCGTGGCGATGACGCTGTAGAGGTAGGCGGCACCGACGCCGAGCGAAATCAGCGTCCACATATTGGGGCTGCGGTTGAGGATCGAATCCCAGCCGCGGTGGAAGAACGGGAATGCCGCCCACAGCACCACCGGGCTGGCCAGCGCCAGCTCCAGCCAGACCTTCGCGCGGTCGTCGATGAAGGCCTGAAACGTCAGGCCGAGCATCGGCGCCATGGCGATGAGCAGCAACGGCACGGACAGCACCGCGCTCACCCAAAAGCGCCTGGTGAAGTCGACCAGTTCCGGGTTAGGTCCCTCGTCGCCGGTCGGCACGCCCATCGGTTCCAGCGCCATGCCGCAGATCGGGCAGGGGCCGGGCTTGTCGCGGATGATTTCGGGATGCATCGGGCAGGTGTATTGCGTGCCCTTGGGCATCGGCTGCGGCGCCGGCCTGTCGCCGAGATATTTTGCCGGCTCGGCTTCGAACTTCGCCTGGCAAGCGGCCGAGCAGAAATAGAAGCCCCGGCCCTCGTGCCGCAAAAAGTGCTTGGCCGTGGCACGGTCGACGCTCATGCCGCAGACGGGATCGGTTGCGGTCAGGTATTTTTCCGGTTCGGCGACGAATTTCGAACGGCAGCTTTCGCTGCAGAAATGATAGCGATGGCCGTCATGCTCGGCCGTCGGCTTGCCGGCAGCCGCATCGACGGTCATGCCGCAGACCGGATCGCGGACGACGGCGTCCGCGGCAGAGGAGGCGCCTTTTGGCGAGCAGCAGCTGCCATGGGCGTGATGATGGTGATCGGAATGCGTCATGCCGAAAGCCCCTGTATTTCGATGTTGCGGCGGAGGTAGTGCTTCCAGTAACTGGAAGGTCAAGGGCTGATTTCGATTTTTCGTGGCCAGGCCCAAACTGCACCGGCCGCGGGCATGAGACGATCGTCCCGTTCCACGGCTGCGGAGAACGCGTCCGTCCGCCCCATACCCAGCGCCGCGAAAACGCGCTATAGACGCCGCCGAAACGGCGAGGCCGAACGGCATTTATGGCAAGAATATCCCTGAAGCTCGAGGAACTGATCGACGGCGAAGCCTTGCGCCGCGAGATGACCGAACTGACCGAGGCGTCGGCAGGCGACGGCTCCGGCAAGGCCGCGCGCAGCGGCGTTCTCAAGCTTCTCAAAAGCCGGCTCGCTGACGGCCGCACGGTCGCCGAACGCATGCTGATGGACGATGGCAGCGGTACCGCCTGCGCCGCCCGGCTGTCGCATCTGATGGATGAGATCATCCGCGCGCTCTACGACTTCGCCGCCACCCATGTCTATCGCGTCAAAAACCCGTCATCGGCCGAGCGCATGGCGGTCGTGGCCGTCGGCGGCTATGGCCGTGGCACGCTGGCGCCCGGGTCCGACATCGACCTGCTGTTCCTCCTGCCCTACAAGCAGACGCCATGGGGCGAGCAGATCGTCGAATACATGCTCTACATGCTGTGGGATCTCGGGCTGAAGGTCGGCCACGCCACCCGCAACATCGACGAGTGCCTTAGGCTGTCGCGCACCGACATCACCATCCGCACCTCGATCCTGGAGGCGCGCTTCCTGTGGGGCGAGCAAAAGCTCTATGACGAGCTTTTGCAACGCTTCGACCACGAGGTGGTGCGCACCACCGGCCCCGAATATGTCCAGGCCAAGCTCGCCGAACGCGACGAGCGCCACGCCAAGGCCGGCGAGAGCCGTTACCTGGTCGAACCCAACGTCAAGGACGGCAAGGGCGGCCTGCGCGACCTGCAGACGCTGTTCTGGATCGCCAAATATTTCTACCGCGTGCGCACCGGCGAGGAACTGGTCGACAAGGGCGTCTTCACCGACGCCGAATACAGGGAATTCCAGAAGGCCGAGGATTTCCTATGGGCGGTGCGCTGCCACATGCATTTCCTCACCGGCAAGGCCGAGGAGCGGCTGCATTTCGACATCCAGCGCGACATTGCCGAGCGGCTGGGCTACACCACCCATCCCGGCCTGTCGGCGGTCGAGCGCTTCATGAAGCACTACTTCCTCGTCGCCAAGGATGTCGGCGACCTGACCCGCATTTTCTGCGCCGCGCTCGAGGAGGAGCAGGCCAAGCATGTGCCTGGCTTCAACCGCATTTTCCTCACCTTCTCGCGCCGCAAGCGCAAGCTCGCCGGCACGGCCGATTTCATCGTCGACAACCACCGCATCAACATTGCCGACGACGAGGTGTTCGAGCGCGATCCGGTCAATCTCCTCAGGCTGTTCTGGTTCGCCGACAAGCACGGCCTGGAATTTCACCCCGATGCGCTGAAGCTGTTGACCCGTTCGCTCGGCCTCGTCGGCAAGGCACTGCGGCGCGACGAGGAAGCCAACCGGCTGTTCCTCGACATCTTGACCTCGGACCGCAACGCCGAGCTCAATCTGCGGCGCATGAACGAGGCCGGACTGCTGGCAAAGCTGATCCCGGATTTCGGCAAGATCGTCGCCATGATGCAGTTCTCGATGTACCACCACTACACGGTGGACGAGCACCTCATCCGCTGCATCGGCGTGCTGGCCGAGATCGAGCGCGGCGACGGCGAAAAGATCCATCCACTCGCCCACTCGCTGATGCCGGGGCTGAAGAAGAGCCGCGAGGCGCTCTATGTCGCCGTGCTGCTGCACGACATCGCCAAGGGCAGGCCGGAGGACCATTCGCAAGCCGGCGCCAGGATCGCCCGGCGCATCTGCCCGCATATGGGGCTCTCGCCGGCCGACACCGAAACGGTCGCCTGGCTGGTCGAGAACCACCTCGTCATGTCGATGACGGCGCAGACCCGCGATCTCAACGACCGCAAGACGATCGAGGATTTTGCCGCCATCGTGCAGTCGGTCGAACGGCTGAAGATGCTGCTTGTGCTTACCGTCTGCGATATCCGCGGCGTCGGGCCTGGGGTCTGGAACGGCTGGAAGGGCCAGTTGCTGCGTACGCTCTATTACGAGACCGAGCTTTTGTTGACCGGCGGGTTTTCGGAGGTGTCGCGCGCCAAACGGACGGCGGCGGCGCGCGAACAACTGGCCGAGGCGCTTGCCGACTGGCCGGAAAAGGCCCGCAAGCGTTATGTCGGCCAGCACTACGAGAACTATCTGCTGGCGGTCGATCTTCCCGACCAGCTCCGCCATGCCGAATTCATCCGCGAGGCCGATCACGCCGGCAAGAAGCTCGCCACCATGGTCAAGACCCACCAGTTCGAGGCGGTGACCGAGATCACCGTGCTTGCGCAGGACCATCCGCGCCTGCTCTCGGTGATTGCTGGCGCCTGTGCCGCGGCCGGCGGCAACATCGTCGACGCGCAGATCTTCACCACCTCGGATGGTCGGGCGCTCGACACGATCCTGATCTCGAGGGAGTTCGACCTCGACGAGGACGAGCGCCGCCGTGCCGAGCGCGTCGGCCGGCTGATCGAGGACGTGCTATCGGGCAAGAGCTGGCTGCCCGAAATGATCGAGAAGCGGACCAAGCCGCGGCGCGGCGCCAAGGTTTTCCGTATTCCGCCACGCGCCGAGATCCGCAACACCCTGTCGAACCGTTTCTCGGTGATCGAGGTCGAGGGGCTGGACAGGCCGGGCCTTCTGTCGGAGATCACCGGCATGTTGTCGGACCTGTCGCTCGACATCGCCTCGGCCCACATCACCACCTTCGGCGAAAAGGTCATCGACACGTTCTACGTCACCGATCTCACCGGCCAGAAGATCGACAGCCCGTCGCGCACCGCGACTATCAGCAACAGGCTGATCGCGGTGCTCGAGGGCACGGCGTCCGAGCGCGGCAAGACCAAAACGGCCGCCGAGTGACGGTTACCTTCCATTTGCCCCAATCGCACAGGCAGTCTTCAAGCGCATGAACCTTGTCAAGAAATTCGCCACGGTCGCTTCCGGCACGCTGATGAGCCGCGCCCTCGGTTTCGGCCGCGAGATGCTGATGGCTGCCGCACTCGGCACCGGGCCGATCGCCGACGCCTTCAACGCCGCCTTCCAGTTTCCCAACACCTTTCGCCGGCTGTTCGCCGAAGGCGCCTTCAATGCCGCCTTCGTGCCGCTGTTCGCCAAGGAGATCGAGACACACGGCACCGACGGCGCCAAGCGCTTTTCCGAAGAGGTGTTCGGCGTCTTGTTCACGGCGCTTCTGGCGCTGACCATCGCCATGGAACTGGCGATGCCGCTGATCGTGCGCTACCTGGTGGCGCCGGGCTTTGCCGACACGCCGGGAAAATTCGAGACGACGGTGGCGCTGGCGACCGTCATGTTCCCCTACCTGATCTGCATGTCGCTCGGCGCCATGATGGCCGGCATGCTGAATTCGCTGCGCCGCTATTTCGCCGCTGCGGTGGCGCCGGTGTTCCTCAACGTCATCCTTATCGCCGTGCTCGCCTATGCCTGGTACAAGGGTTCGGACGCCCGCACCGTTGGTTTCGGCCTGGCCTGGGGCGTGCTGGCGGCCGGCCTGGTGCAACTGGCGATCGTCTGGGCGGCGGTGCGCCATGCCGGCATTTCGATCGGCTTCCGGCGGCCGAAGATGACGCCGAACGTCATGCGGCTGCTGATCCTGGCGCTGCCGGCGGCGATCACCGGCGGCATCACCCAGATCAACCAGCTGATCGGCACGGCGATCGCGTCGGCGCAGGACAGCGCGGTGTCGTCGCTGGCCTATGCCGACCGCGTCTACCAGCTGCCGCTGGGCGTCGTCGGCGTCGCCGTCGCCATCGTGCTTCTGCCGGAACTGTCGCGGGCGCTGAAATCAGGCAATCTGGTCGAGGCCGCCAATCTGCAGAACCGCTCGGTCGAGTTTACCCTTTTCATGACCTTGCCGGCGGCGGCCGCGCTGCTGGTCATGTCCGAGCCGATCGTGCGGCTGGTCTATGAGCGCGGCGCCTTTGCCGCCAACAATTCGACGCCGACGGTCGCGGCAATCCTAGCGATCTTCGGCCTCGGCCTGCCGGCCTTCGTGCTGATCAAGGCGTTCACCCCAGGCTATTTCGCCCGCGAGGACACGCGCACGCCAATGATTTTTGCCGCCATCTCGGTGGCGGTTAACATTACGACGGCACTGACGCTGTTTCCGACCATGGGCGCGCCCGGCATTGCGGTTGCCTCGGCCGTCGCCGGCTGGGTGAATGCGGCGATGCTGCTCGCCGTGCTGATCCGGCGCGGCCATTGGGGCCGCGACGTGCCGCTCATGAAACGCATCCCGCGGCTGGTGCTGTCGGCGGCGGTGATGGCCGCGGCGCTCTATTTTGCCGAGCATTGGTTCGCCGCAAGGCTCGCCTCCGGCTCGCCGCTGGTGATCAAGGCGGTAACGCTGCTAGCGCTCGTCGCCGGCGGGGCGCTGCTCTACTTCATCACCGCCTTCGCCATCGGCGGCGCCGATTTCGGCATGATCCGCCGCAATATCGGGCGCAAGGGCTCCCAACCAGTCAAGCAACAGTCTCCAGATCCGTGAAACGGAATTCGTCCGCCGTCGAAAGCATCGGAACGGCGTAGTAGCGCGCGCAGGCGTAGTGGAAACAGTCGGCCATGTTGAGGCGGCCAGCGTTGTTGCGAAACCGCGACGCAGCCTCGACTGACAGAGATGCTGCGTCAGAGGGAGGCGGAAGTTCCCGCAAGGTGATTCCACGCTCTTCGAGAAAACGGCTGACTATCTTGAAGCTTGTGGCGACCGGTACGGCCAGCTTTTCCGATCGCGAAAGCGCCATCGCTGCTTCCCAAACCGCGATCGCCGACGTGAACGGAGCCGACGCCTTCATGACCGCCTGCGCGCAGCGCGGGGCTTCGGTCTCGTTGCTCAGTATTGCAACGATAGCGGCTGCATCGATGAACATCAGTCTTCGCCGGACAATTCGTCGTAGACCGAGCGCGGCAGCGGCTTGCGCGCCTGCTCGCTCAGCTCAATCCCGAACTCGGCCCGGAGCCGTGCCGCCGTCTCCAGCGGCGTCTCGCGATTGCGTCGGCGCTCCAGAGCTTCGCGCATGGCGATCACGATTGCCTCGGTGATCCCGACACCTTCAAGCCTGGCAAAAGCCCGCGTCAGGCTGTCCGCTTCCTTGTTGTTGATGTTGATCGTCATTGTTTTGCTTCCGCTGTGTAGCAAATACTATGTAGCTATCTACATCAGTCCGTCAATGTGGCCCTAAGCCAAATCGAAGCGACTGCCGAGGCGAGCTATTTTGTTCTTGCTTTGTGCCGGCAGCTATGCTACTAATTTCTGTATGGTGCTCATTGGCGCCGAGGAACCCGCCGCAAGGCGGGTTTTTGTTTCTGGTCGGCGTCATCCCCTTCAATCAGCCTCCTGCGGCGTCTTGCTCGGCCGACGCCAAAGCCTGCGCGCCCAGTCAATACCCCTCTTGATCGCCTCCTCGCTCTCGTCCATAAGCGCGCCGTCGCAAGACTTTCGCCGCGCGCGAAACGGCCCTCCACAAGCCAGGGAAACACTATGACCGACCTCAACCAGCCCGCCTTCAAGCCGCTCGTCTTTTCCGGCGTCCAGCCAACCGGCAATCTGCATCTCGGCAATTATCTCGGCGCCATCAAGAAATTCGTCGCCCTGCAGGACACTTCCGACTGCATCTATTGCGTCGTCGACCTGCATTCGCTGACCGCGCAGCTCGTCTATGAGGACCTTCAGGACCAGACGCGTTCGATCACCGCGGCGTTTCTCGCCTCCGGCATCGACCCGACCAAGCACATCGTCTTCAACCAGTCGCGGGTGATGCAGCACGCCGAGCTTGCCTGGATCTTCAACTGCGTGGCGCGCATCGGCTGGATGAACCGCATGACGCAGTTCAAGGACAAGGCCGGCAAGGACCGCGAGAACGCCTCGCTCGGCCTGCTCGCCTATCCCTCCCTGATGGCCGCCGACATCCTCGTCTACCGCGCCACCCACGTGCCGGTCGGCGACGACCAGAAGCAGCATCTGGAGCTGACCCGCGACATCGCGCAGAAATTCAACAACGACTTTTCGGACCGCATCGCAGCGCTTGGCGTCGGCGTCGAGATGCAGGTCGGCGAAGAGACGGTGAACGGCTATTTCCCGCTGACCGAGCCGGTCATCGGCGGCCCGGCAGCGCGCATCATGTCGCTGCGCGACGGTTCGAAGAAGATGTCGAAATCCGATCCGTCGGACCTGTCGCGCATCAACCTGACCGACGATGCCGACGCCATCTCGAAGAAGATCCGCAAGGCCAAGACCGACCCGGAGGCTTTGCCCGGCGAACTGGACGGCCTTGCCGGCCGGCCGGAAGCGGAAAACCTCGTCGGCATCTATGCCGGCCTCGCCGAAATCTCGAAAGAGGCCGTGCTGAAAGAGTTCGGCGGCCAGCAGTTTTCGGTGTTCAAGCCGGCGCTGGCCGATCTTGCCGTGGAAAAGCTGGCGCCGATCGCCGGCGAGATGCGCCGCATCTCCGCTGACCGCGCCTATGTCGACGCGGTGCTGCGGGATGGCGGCGAGCGTGCCGGCACATTGGCCGAAGCGACCATGAAGACCGTGCGCGACATTATCGGCCTGCTGCAAGGCTAATGCATGTCGCGCAAAAGTGTGCAGCGGTTTTGCGATAACGACATGCATAAAACAAGAACCTGAAGCGCGTCGCTGGTCGAACGCGACGCGCTTTAAGCTGCACCAGCATTGCCACAGCCGCCGGTCGCTTGCGGGCGGGCTGTGGCGGTGGCAGATTGCGGCCGAAACCATCGAACAGGGTGAATATGGTCTCCAAACGCCTCAGCCGCGAAGTCGGTCATCGCCGCAAGTTCCTGGCGATCATCGACGACACGCCCGAATGCGAGCGCGCCGTCGCCTACGCCTCGAAGCGGGCGCAGAGCACGGGCGGCGTACTGGTGCTGCTCTATGTCATCGAGCCGGATGATTTCCAGCACTGGCTGGGCGTCGAGAAGATCATGCGCGAGGAGGCGACCGCCACGGCGCGTGCCGCACTCGACAGCTACGCCAACAAGGTGCGTCAGAAGCTCGGCATCGAGCCGGAACTGGTGGTGCGCGAGGGCAAGCCGACCGAAGAGATCCACAAGCTGATCGAGGAAGACCAGGACATCGCCATCCTGGTGCTGGCGGCAGGCGCCGGCAAGGAAGGGCCTGGGCCGCTGGTCGGCGCGGTCGCCGGCAAGGGCGCCGCCTTTCCGATTCCCGTCACGGTGGTGCCGCAGAACCTGTCGGACGAAGAGATCGACAGCCTCGCCTGAGCGCGCCTCGCTCAAGGCAGGGTAAAACATTCCGCCTGCCGCTACCGCCGACGATGCCTTTCGCTTGAATGTCGGGCGGATAAAGCCTAATTAGAATTATTCCAAACTAGCTGCCCGAAACGGGCACGGAGACGGCCATGTTCATCCAGACCGAGTCGACGCCAAACCCGGCGACGCTGAAATTCCTGCCCGGCAAGGAAGTGCTGCAAGAAGGCACCGCCGATTTCCGCGATGCCGACAGCGCCGCGACGGCTTCGCCGCTCGCCGGCCGGCTGTTCGAAATCCCCGGTGTCACCGGCGTCTTCTTCGGCTATGATTTCATCACCGTGACCAAGGACGGCCCCGACTGGCAGCATCTGAAGCCGGCTATCCTCGGCGCCATCATGGAGCATTTCATGTCCGGCGCCCCGGTGATGGCCAAGGCCGGCCCCGCCGCCGAGACCAGCCAGACCGGCGAATTCTACGACAAGGCCGACGAGGAGCTGGTCGTCACCATCAAGGAGCTGCTCGACACCCGGGTGCGCCCGGCGGTGGCCCAGGACGGCGGCGACATCACCTTCCGCGGCTTCGAGAACGGCACCGTGTTCCTGCACATGAAGGGCGCCTGCGCCGGCTGCCCGTCGTCGACGGCGACGCTGAAGCACGGCATCCAGAACCTGCTCCGGCACTTTGTGCCGGAAGTGCAGCATGTCGAACAGGTCTCCTGACGCGACGTTCCATCGTCAACATCGATAGACAACAAAAAACCGGGCCAAAGTGCCCGGTTTTCTGTTTGCGACGTCTGTGTTGTTGCCTAGACGGTCCGCGTATAAGGGTTTTATATCACAATGACCTTGGCGCCGACCGAGGTGCGGTCGTAGAGGTCGATAATGTCCTGGTTCATCAGCCGGATGCAGCCCGACGACATCGCCTTGCCGATCGAATTCCATTCCGGGCTGCCATGCAGGCGATAACCCATGTCGCCACCCTTGTTGAACAGGTACATAGCGCGCGCGCCGAGCGGGTTCTTCAACCCCGGCTCCATGCCACCGGCAAACTTGGCCAGCTCCGGCTGCCGCTTGATCATCTGCGAAGGCGGTGTCCAGGTCGGCCATTCGCGCTTCAGCGCGATATGGGCGGTGCCGTGCCATTCGAAACCCTCACGGCCGACGCCGATGCCGTAGCGCATCGCCTCGCCGTCGCCCATGACGAAGTAGAGGAACTTGTTCTGCGTATCGACGATAATGGTGCCCGGCTTTTCCTTGGTGTCGTAGTCGACGATCTGCCGGCGGTATTTGAACGGCACCTTTTCGATCGGAACGCGCGGCAGGTGATAGCCGGCGTCGGTCACCGCGCCGTAGTTGTTGGTGAAGATCTGCGACCCGATGGTGCTGCAACCAGCGACAGCCGTCGACAGCGCCAGGGCAGCGACGATTGCAAGTGACTTCATGCGCATGAAAAGGTCCGATGCCTGCCCAAACAACAGCGGCTCGAGTCGGCCGCTTTTTTCATCTTCATTCATGCTGGCATTTGCTTTGCTTGCCAAGCGGGCGATGCCTATATCCTTGGACTTGCGTGCTGGTAAACCTGCGACTATGGCATTTCGGCAACAGCCCCCGCAGGATTATGTTGCAAAATCAATGGGCCAAGAACAAGAACCAGGAGACGAAGAAATCACCCGTGAATGTCGGTTACGCTGCCCGGCGCTCTGGCCTGCGGCCAAGACCATCCGTTGCTGCGAGGAGATCGGACTGAGACGCGGCCGCTGCAGGAGAAAGTCCAGACGGGCCGGGTTTAATAAAGGACGCCGCGAAGCACGGTCCAAGCCAGAAGCCCGAACGTGCCGATCACCACCAATGCACCCAGGACCGTGCCGATCGTTTCAGGCAGTCCATCGGGGCGACCAGGACCGTCGGCCATTCAACTATCGATCATGACGTAGGCCGCACCAAACACGGCAACGATAATTGCCCCAAGCACCGCCCATCCTCTGATGGCCGGGCGGATTTCCTCCGGCGTCGCTGATTTCCGGTCGTCATCTTCCGTCATCTAATGCTCCTCGTAAAACACCGTAGCCGACATTGAAAGCGCAAGCTGCCGGCGCTGCCAAGAGCCGCAGTGGACTCTTTTGCGCCAAAGTTTAGGAACGTGCGCAGTTCGCGAGCAAGCGTTACCAGCCTTCGACACTCCGCAAAGCGCGGGCGGCGGTCACGATCCCGGTGGGCGATACCGGATCGACTTGGCTTTCCCAAGAGCGTCCATCGTCTCTTCGACACTTAACAGCACGGTGGTCTGGTACGAGCTGAGCGCGCCTCCCGCACCGATGGCGAGCATGACGGATGCCATCGACACGTTGTCCGGCGCCTCCCATAGGTTCCAGCCGTCGTACTCTCCGAAGGCATACCAGAACCCGTGCAGCTTTCCGCCGACCGACTCGATATAGGAACGGGCAGCCTCGCGTCTATCCTCGGGATTATCCATCAAGCGCGCCCAGGTTTCGGGCCTGTAGCTGAATCGCGTGAGATACATCGGCATGGTTCGTCTCCTCCCAGAGCTGCCCCCACCAAGACAGTTAAGCGCCCCAATCCGGGAGAACGCGAGTCGTTTCCGAGGCGTAGTACCGCTGGCTTAGTTGCGGGGCCGCTAATAGACCTGTTTCAATGTTTTTTTCAGGGAGTAAGGTCAATGGCCGCATATCTCATTGCTGATGTCGACATAACCGACGCCGCCGTTTTCGAGGAATACCGCCGGGACGTGCCGGCAACCGAAGCCCGCTATGGGGGGAGGTATATCGCTCGCGGCGGAGCCACCAAAGTTCTGGAGGGCGATTGGGAACCTCATCGCCTCGTCATTGTCGAATTCCCGGACATGGCGTCCCTCCTGGCATGGTACGACTCTCCAGAATACGGCCGCCTCAAAACCATCCGCGAACGCTGCGCAAAGACGAGAATTATTGCTCTGGAAGGGATGATGCCGGTTAGCTGAAGGTCGGGTCGATGACAATGGCAAGTCTGAGTTGCCATATCAGGTGCGGCCCGGCGACGGGACAGGAGCATTCTGATATGAATCAGCAAGCTTTAAACTTGCGGGCGGGAAACGGCCAATGATGGGAGGATGACGCCGGAAACACTCATTGAACGGGACCTACAAATCAATATGACCCAACACCAGATCGGCAGGCGGTGTTACAGCGTGACCTAGGGTTGTGTCATGGCGTTGAAAATGCCGGCGCCAACTATCGCACATAAGGCTGCGGCCCCAAGCCCTCCCACAATGATGCACCACCAGGCGCGGCCATTTCCCCGAAGCACGGGATTCATTTTTATCATCCGTCGCGCCAGAAGCCCCTGGTAGAGTGCATAAGAAGACCCGAAACCGGCGAGCCAAATGACGGAAAATACGACGCCCCGCGTGAGCATCCTATTGAGCCTAGTCTGCTCGACCGTCAAACTTGCATTCTCAGTAACCATGCTTCGCCACCTTTTTGATTATGCTGCGACCACTATCGGGCCTGCAGCGGTGAATATTAGATCAACCGCGACGCCTCGCGAAAACATAGCTCCCCTCACCAGTAGGAAACGCATTCATAACGCGAGCGGCCCGCCTTGTGGAAGGGCGGGCCTTGTAGCGCCCGCTCCACAGTATTTTGCAGATTAGGTTTGTCAGCCAGATAATCGCCGCGACCGGGTTCAAACCGTGAACAAAATCTGGCATGGTGCGGCCATGCCGATTATCTCACCTCTACCCCTCAATCGGCTCATCGATGGCCGACAGTCGGAACGCGCCATGCTGGTCAGGCGCGGCGTGCAGCGGCTGCTCAGGCAGATGGGCGCGCATGTCTTGCCCGAACTGTCGCTGGCCACCGGCCGCCGCGCCGATCTCGTGGCGCTGACCCGCCACGGCGACATCTGGATCATCGAGATCAAATCCTCGATCGAGGATTTCAGGGTCGACCGCAAATGGCCGGACTACCGGCTGCATTCCGACCGCTTCTTCTTCGCCACCCATCCCGGCGTACCCCAGGAGATCTTTCCGGAGGAGTGCGGCTTCATTCTCTCCGACGGCTACGGTGCCGAGATTTTGCGCGATGCGCCCGAGCACCGCATGGCAGCTGCGACGCGCAAGGCGCTGATGCTGCGGATCGCACGCGCCGGTGCGTCGCGGCTGCTCGCCGCCGAGCTTGCCGGCGTGTCGGTGCCGGCACTGGACGGCGAGAGCGAGTAGGGGTTTTGCTCTCCGTGATCATGGAGGCTGCGCTGTCCCGGCTGCGCGGCCACCTGCTCCCCGAGGGGAGAAGAGGCTGATCAACGCCGGCGATCTCCTCTCCCCTCGGGGAGAGGTCGGATTGCCCGAATTGCCTTTCGCAATTCGGTTGGCAATCCGGGTGAGGGGGCATCTTCCCAAACGCGATAGCCCTGCGGAAGCGAGGATGAGAACCGCTATTCCACGATGCGGTAGATGTTCCACAGGCTGGTGCCCGACACCACGTAGGGCTCCATCTCCTTGCCCCATTTGGCGTGCGCGTCGATCTTGCCGATCCTGGCGAAGAACGCCTCCAACTGGCGAGGCTTTCGACCTGGTGATGTGACCCGACCGTCGCTTCCCGCGCGTCGATCGATCCGGTCATGATCTGGAACTTGAGGTCGTCGAGACCGGCCTGCGAGCCGATCTCGCGTTCCCATTTCTTCAACAGAGCACGGTCTGCTTGTGGCCGAATTTTGCGTCGATCTGCCATCTGGCACTGAACATCGCCGCCTCCTTATTCGTCCCAGGCCTGCACGACCGTCTGCCGTGCGATCTGGCCGTTCTTCAGCTCCAGCATCGCCGCGCAGAATACCTTGGTCCCGTCCGGATAGGAGCAGGCCTGGGTGAAGGCGAGATTGTTGCCGTCGGCGATGGTGGTGTCGACCTTGTGGGTCATCGCCCGGCTGCAGATGTCGTCCCAGAACGTGGTGATCGCAGCGCGCCCGCGGATTTCGCGCGGCTTGCTCGGCGGGTTGTTGCGGTCGATCACCCGCACCAATGCGTCGTCGGCATAGAAGCTCGCCAGCAATTTTCCATCACGGCCCTCAATCGCCTTCTTGATCGCAGCGCCGTCTATCGTCTGTGTCTTGATCAGCATTTTTTCCTCCATAGGCCCGTCTTCACCGGGCGTTCAATTGATCAGAACCGCCCGGCGGTCATAGACGGGCAGGTGGTTCACTGGACTTCGCCTTGACGGCCGCGAACACCTCGTCGGACTGCTTCTTGAAAGTGGCGAGATCGACCTGGCTGCCGTTGAGCATCGTCGACCAGTGGCGCACGATCGCCGCCATCGCCACCGCCTCCTTGATCTCTTCGTCGCTGGCGCCATTGAGCTTGGCCGCCTGCGTGTGGAAATAGATGCAGTACTGGCAGGGGATCTGCGAGGCGACGGCGAGGCCCATCAATTCCTTGGTCTTGCCGTCGAGCGCGGTGTTCGGGTTGAGCTGCACGCCCTTGATCTCGGCCCAGGCGCCGGCAACGGCGACGTCCGGCAGCGTCTTGAACATGTCCGGTACCGTGCCGAGCGTTGCCTGGATGTCCTTGTAGGCAGCCGTCGCCGAGGCGTCTTCGGCCTTGACAGGAACTATCGCCAACAGCGCGCCAACGCCTGCTGCCAGCACCAGCGAGTTGAGTGTCAACTTCAGCATTTTATTCCTCCCTTCGCAGCGCCTTTCCCGACGATATCCGCCTGGCCTGCATGGGATGAAGTGATAGCGCTTACGCGTCCCCGGCCGCTTCGCCCGAAAGCGCCATGGCTCCTATGGCCCGTGCGGGCCAGCGTGCCGGGCCGAGAATGCCGCCGCCGCCGCCCGCGACGGCAGGTCCAGCTTGAGCAGAATGTTGGCGACGTGACGCTTGACGGTGTGTTCGCTCAGCCCGAGTTCGGCGGCGATCGCGGCATTGCTCTTGCCGTCGGCGATGAGGTTCACCACCTCGCTTTCGCGCGCCGTCAGTGCGGCCGGCTCGGCAGCCTTGGCCTTCGGCCGGCAGGCCGGCTCCAGATGCTGTTCCGAGGTCGCCTGCACCAGCGTCAGCGGCTCATCCAGCTCGTCAAGCGCGATGCGCCCGGCGTCATTGAAATGAAGGCCTGAACCGGCGGCGAGGTCGGCGACCAGCCGCGAAGCGAGGATGTCGCCGCGCCCGGCATGCGCGGCAAGCTGCATCGTCACGCGCGCCGTCAATCCTGTTGGCGGCCCGCGCAACTCGACCTCGCCGACATGCACCCCCTGTGCGCTGGCCACTCCGATCTCCTGCGCCGCATCGCGCAGCGCCGCCGCGCAGCGTACGGCCCGCGCCGGGCCGTCGAAGCGCGCCATCATCAGCTCGCCATGCGTGCCGGCCGGGCGGCCGCCATGGCGCCCGACCAGCAGCCGCCATGTTTCCTGAAAACGCTGGCTGCGCTCGCTCCACATGCGGTCGCCAAGCCGCGCCGTGTCGTAGATCCGGGTGACCAGCAGTGCAGCCAGCACGCGCTCGGCCTCGGCAACGGCGCGCGCTCCGGTCAGGAATTCCTCGATCAGATCGGCCACCCGGTCGACATCGCCGGTCCAGATCGGGTGGTCGCGCCCGGCCACCTCGACCAGCCGCGAATTCGGGATATTCCTTGCCAGGAAGCGGCTGGCCTCCGGGTCGACGCGCGCATCGTTGCGGCGATGGATGAGCAGCGTCGGTGCGCTGATCGCCGCCAGCACGCCGCGCACGTCGATAGCTGCATTCATGCGGGCCAGGGCGATTGCCGCGGTCGGGCTCGCCGACAGCCGCTCGAAGCGCGCCCACCATGTGGCGAAACGCGGATCGTCGACGCGGCCGGGCGCGAAATGCGGCAGGGTGGCGCCGGTGCCCCATGCGGTCTCCGCCGTCGCGATGAACGCCTCAAGGCGTTCCGGCGGCATCACCCATTTGTGGAAATGCGCATAGCCGCCATAAAGCGCCAGCGCCCGCGTCCGCTCCGGGTAGGTGGCGGCGAACAGCATTGCCATCGGCGCGCCTTCCGAAGCCCCGAGCAAGGCGGCGCGGCCGCTGCCGGTCGCATCCATCACCGCGCGCACATCGTCCATGCGGGTTTCGAGGCTGGGCAGATGGTGGGCATCGACGCGATCGGACAGACCGGTGCCGCGCTTGTCGAACAGGATCAGCCGCGAGAACGCGGAAAGCCGCTTCAACAGCCGGGTGTAGCCCTCGTCTTCCCAGTGCAGGTCGAGATTGGAAATGAAACCCGGCACGAAGACGAGATCGAGCGATCCCTGGCCGACCACCTGATAGGCGATCCGCACGTCGCCACTGAGCGCGTATCGAGTTTCGATCGGCCTCACGAGGTTTGTCCGCCCGACCCGACGATTTCCTGTCGCCGATCATAGCAGAGGCGCGTAGCTTGCGGCAGATGAAACCTTAGAGCGAGTGAATATAGGCCGGCGGCGGCTACTTCTGTGACGCGGCGGTCTCGGTGTTCGCTCCGCCGACGCTAAAACCTGCGTCCTCCGGCGCGCCCGGCCGCTTGATGTGTGGCGCGGCCGCGACGACAAGCTCGTTGAACCCTTCGCCGCCGCTGTCAAGCATCTCGAACAATTGCCGGCGCATCCTCGGCTCCCAGAACTTGTTGATGTGCTCGGCGACGCCGGCAATGCCTTGCTCGCGCGGCTTGGAGTGGAAAAAGGCGGCGATCTGGTTGGCCATGCGAACCAGCTTTTCGCTGGTGCTCATGAGGTGGCCCTCGTCATGCGACATGCTTGGCAACTCCGGAAACCACTCGGTCAGGATGGGTGAAAATATCGAAATCGTCGCCGCGCACCAGCGCCACCAGCGTCATGCCGGAATCGTCCGCGGTGCGGATGGCAAGTGCGGTCGGCGCCGAGACGGCAATGATGACGGCCGAGCCGATCGCCGCGGTCTTCTGCACCATCTCGACCGAAACGCGCGACGTGACGACGACGGCCCCCGACCTGCCGTCGATACCGGCTTTGGCCAGCGCGCCAGCCAGCTTGTCCAGCGCGTTATGGCGGCCGACATCCTCGCGCGCCATGACGATGCCCTTGCCGGGAAGGTAAAAACCGGCGGCGTGGACGGCACCGGTCTCGGCGTGCAGCGGCTGCAGCTTCGACAAAAGCTTGACCGAGCGGACGATGTCATCGGCCTGAAGTGTAAGTTGCGACGCACCGACCGGGTTTACCGAGCGCATTGCCTCCTCGATGGATTCGATGCCGCACAGCCCGCAGCCGACCGGGCCGGCCAGCCGTCTGCGACGCGCTTCGAAGCGGGTGTTGGCGCTGTCCTTCAGCCGGATCTGGATATCGATGCCGGCGCCGTGATCCTCGACCTCGATCGCTTCGATTTCGTCCGGCGAGGCAATGATGCCTTCGGTCAGCGAGAAGCCGAGCGCGAAATCCTCGAAATCAGCCGGGCTTGCCATCATCACCGCATGCGTGGTGCCGGCAAAGGAGAACGCCACCGGCGTCTCTTCCGGCACCATGCGGTTGGCGGCCGCAGTGCCGCCGGCGCGGCGCGCGAGGCGCGAGATCTGCGCAATGGCTTTGCGGCGCGCGGTCAAGGACTACTCCGCCGCTTCCAACTTCGCGATGCGGCGGCTTTGCTTTGCCTGCTCGTCATAGTCGCGCTGCCATTCCGACGGGCCGTTGGATGCACCCACCTGCACCGCGGTCACCTTGTATTCCGGGCAGTTGGTCGCCCAGTCGGAGAAGTCGGTGGTGATGACGTTGGCCTGGGTGTCGGGATGGTGGAAGGTCGTATAGACGACGCCCGGCGACACCCGCTCGGTGATCAGCGCGCGCAGCGTCGTCTCGCCGGAGCGGCTGGTCAGCCGCACCCAGTCGCCGTCGCGCAGGCCGCGATTTTCGGCATCGTGCGGATGGATCTCCAGCCGGTCCTCGCTATGCCAGACCACATTGTCGGTGCGCCGGGTCTGCGCGCCGACATTGTATTGCGACAGGATGCGGCCGGTGGTCAGCAGCAGCGGGAAGCGCGGTCCGGTCCTTTCGTCGGTCGCGACGTATTCGGTGCGGATGAACTTGCCCTTGCCGCGCACGAAGCCGCCGATATGCATGATCGGCGTGCCTTCCGGCGACTTCTCGTTGCAGGGCCACTGCACCGAGCCCACCCGGTCGAGAAGGTCGAAGGAAACGCCGGCGAAACTTGGTGTTGTCTTGGCGATCTCGTCCATGATCTGGGACGGATGCGTGTAGTTCCAGCCGAGGCCGAGCGCCTTGGCGAGCTCCTGCGTCGCTTCCCAGTCGGCATAGCCGCATTTCGGCTCCATTACCTTGCGCACCATGTTGATGCGGCGCTCGGCATTGGTGAAGGTGCCGTCCTTCTCGAGGAACGTCGAGCCGGGCAGGAACACATGCGCGTAGTTGGCCGTCTCGTTGAGAAAGAGGTCGTGCACGACGACGCATTCCATCGCGGCGAGACCGGCGGCGACATGCTTGGTGTCGGGGTCCGACTGCAGGATGTCCTCGCCCTGCACATAGAGCCCCTTGAACGAGCCGTCGACGGCCGCATCCAGCATATTGGGGATGCGCAGGCCGGGCTCGTCGTCGAGCTTGACGCCCCACAGGCTCTCATAGATGGCGCGCACCGCGTCGCCTGAAATGTGGCGATAGCCGGGAAGCTCGTGCGGGAACGAGCCCATGTCGCAGGAGCCCTGCACATTGTTCTGGCCGCGCAGCGGGTTCACGCCGACGCCCGGCCGGCCGATATTGCCGGTCGCCATGGCGAGGTTGGCAATGGCGATGACGGTGGTCGAGCCCTGGCTGTGCTCGGTCACGCCGAGGCCGTAATAGATCGCGCCGTTACCGCCGCGGGCGTAGAGCCGCGCCGCGCCGCGTATGTCGTCGGGATCGACATTTGCAAGCTGGCCGACCACTTCCGGGCTGTTTTCCGGCAGCGCCACGAACGATGCCCAGTCCTGGAACTCGTCCCAGTCGCAGCGCTCGCGGATGAAGGCCTCGTCGAACAGGCCCTCGGTGACGATGACATGGGCAAGTGCGGTCAGCATGGCGACGTTGGTGCCCGGCTTCAGCGGCAGATGGAACTGCGCCTCGACGTGGGCCGAGCGCACGATGTCGGTGCGGCGCGGATCGAGCACGATCAGCTTGGCGCCCTCGCGCATGCGCTTCTTCATGCGCGAGGCGAACACCGGATGCGCATCGGTCGGATTGGCGCCGATCAGCAGGATCACGTCCGTCTGCTCGATCGAATCGAAGTCCTGCGTGCCGGCGGAGGTTCCGAAGGTCTGGCCGAGACCATAGCCGGTCGGCGAATGGCAGACGCGGGCGCAGGTATCGACATTGTTGTTGCGGAAGCCCTGCCGGACAAGCTTCTGGACGAGGTAGGTCTCCTCGTTGGTGCAGCGCGAGGAGGTGATGCCGCCGATCGAGGTGCGGCCGTACTGGTACTGGATGCGGCGGAATTCATTCGCCGTGTGGGTGAGCGCCTCTTCCCACGACACTTCGCGCCACGGATCACTGACCCGCTCGCGGATCATCGGCTTCAGGATCCGGTCCTTGTGCGTCGCATAGCCATAGGCGAAGCGGCCCTTGACGCAGGAGTGGCCGTGGTTGGCCTTGCCTGCCTTGTAGGGCATCATGCGGATGACCTCGTCGCCCTTGACCTCAGCCTTGAACGAACAGCCGACGCCGCAATAGGCGCAGGTGGTGACGGTCGAGCGCTCGGGCAGGCCTTTCGCCAGCACGGTCTTTTCTCTCAGCGCATCGGTCGGGCAGGCCTGCACGCAGGCCCCGCAAGAGACGCATTCGGAATCGACGAACGCTTCGTGCATGCCGGCCGAGACCCTGGATTCGAAGCCGCGGCCCTCGATGGTCAGCGCGAACGTGCCCTGCACCTCCTCACAGGCGCGCACGCAGCGCGAGCAGACGATGCACTGCGCCGGATCGTAGGTGAAATAGGGGTTCGATTCATCGCGGGCGATGTAATCGATGGTCAGCGAGCCATGGCCGGGCGCCACGCCGTTTTCCTGCTTGACGTGGTTGCGGCCGTCCACGCCATAGCGGTTCTCGGTCAGGCCGACCGTCCTGACGACCTTGTCGAACTCGCTGGCGCCGGTGCCGGCCTTCTCTCCCCACGCCGCAGGATGGTCGGAGACGTAGAGTTCCATCACGCCGCGGCGAATGGCGTCTAGCCGGTCGCTCTGCGTATGCACGACCATGCCTTCGCCGACCGGCGTCGTACACGAGGCCGGCGTGCCGCCGCGCCCGTCGATCTCGACGAGGCAGACCCGGCAGGAGCCGAACGAGTCCAGCATGTCGGTGGCGCAGAGTTTCGGGATTTCGACGCCCGCTTCCATCGAAGCGCGCATGATCGAGGTACCGGCCGGCACCGTTATCGACTTGCCGTCGACGGTCAGCGTCACTTGCTGCTCGGCTTCAGAGGCGGGTGTGCCGTAGTCGATTTCCTGGACCAGCGATTTGATGTCGAATGCCGCGTTCATACCTGTCCGCTCCTATTCCGCTGCTTCGGCGACCGGCGTCGGCCGAAAGTCGTCCGGGAAATGGTTGAGTGCACTCATCACTGGATATGGGGTGAAGCCGCCGAGAGCGCAAAGCGAGCCGAACTTCATCGTGTTGCAAAGGTCGGTGACCAGCGCGATCTGCTTTTCCGGTTCGACGTTCTGGGCGAGCCGGTCCAGCACCTCGACACCGCGCGTCGAGCCGATGCGGCACGGCGTGCACTTGCCGCAGCTCTCGATGGCGCAGAATTCCATGGCAAAGCGTGCCTGCTTCAGCATGTCGGCGCTGTCGTCGAAAACGACGATACCGGCATGGCCGATCAGCCCGTCCTTGGCGGCAAACGCTTCGTAGTCGAACGGCGTGTCGAACAGCGCGCGCGGGAAATAGGCGCCGAGCGGGCCACCCACCTGCACCGCTTTGACCGGGCGTCCCGTCGCCGTGCCGCCGCCGATATCGTCGACGATCTCGCCCAGCGTCATGCCGAACGCCGCCTCGTAGAGACCGGGATACTTGACGTTGCCGGCAATCTGGATCGGGATGGTGCCGCGTGAACGGCCCATGCCGAAATCCTTGTAGAAGGCGGCGCCCTTGTCCATGATCACCGGCACCGAGGCCAGCGAGATGACGTTGTTGATCACTGTCGGCTTGCCGAACAGGCCCTTGTGCGCCGGCAGCGGCGGCTTGGCCCGCACCTGTCCGCGCTTGCCTTCGAGGCTGTCGAGCAGGGCGGTTTCCTCGCCGCAAACATAGGCGCCGGCGCCGACGCGCACTTCCATGTCGAATGAATTGGCCGAGCCGAGCACATTGACGCCGAGCACGCCGGCCTTGCGGGCGATCTCGACGGCCTTCTGCATCACCGCCACCGCGTGCGGGTATTCGGAGCGGATATAGATAAAGCCCTTGGTCGCGCCGGTGGCGATGCCGGCGATCGCCATGCCTTCGATCAGCACGAAGGGGTCGCCTTCCATGATCATGCGGTCGGCGAACGTGCCGGAATCGCCTTCATCGGCATTGCAGACGATGTATTTGCGGTCGGCCGACGTATCGAGCACAGTTTTCCATTTGATGCCAGTCGGGAAGCCGGCGCCGCCACGACCGCGCAGCCCGGACTCGGTCACCTGCTTGACGACCTCGGCCGGCGTCATCGCCACTGCATTCTGCAGGCCCTTCAGCCCGCCATGCGCCTTGTAGTGATCGAGCGACAGCGGATCGGTGACGCCGCAGCGCGCAAAGGTCAGCCGCGTCTGCCTGGCAAGGAACGGGATCTTGTCCGGTGCGCCCAGCCAGCGCTTGTGGTGGCCGCCGGTGAGAAAGCCGCAGTCGAACAGGCTTTTGACGTCGGAGGGCTTCACCGGCCCATAGGCGACGCGGCCACTAGCTGTTGCCACTTCGACCATCGGCTCGAGGAAATAGGCGCCGCGCGAGCCGTTGCGCACGATCTTGGCCTCGATGCCGCGCTCGGCCAGTTCCGCCCGAATCGCCTTGGCGACCTTTTCCGCGCCGAGCGCCAGCGCGCCGGAATCGCCGGGAATATAGATACGCGGGATCATGAGCGCACCTCGGCAACGATCTCGTTGAGCTTTTCGTCGTCGAGCCGACCGATCACCTCCCCGTCCAGCATCGCCGACGGTGAGCAGGCGCAAAGGCCGAGGCAATAGACCGGCTCCAGCGTCACCGAACCGTCACGGGTTGTCTCGTGGAAGCCGATGCCCAGCAATGATTTGAGCTTGGCGGCGATCGCATCCGAACCCATCGACTGGCAGGCTTCCGCCTGGCAGAGCTTCAGCACATGGCGGCCAGCCGGCTGGCTGCGATAATCGTGATAGAAGGTCACGACGCCGTGCACCTCGGCCCTGGAGATGTTCAGCGCCTCGGCGATGACCGGAAGCGCGTCCTGCGGCACATAACCGAACTCTTCCTGGATGCCGTGCAGGATCGGCAGCAGCGGGCCTTCGAGGCCTTTCAGCTCGTGGATGATCGCCGCGGTGCGCGATGCGATCTCGGTACTTGCAGGCTGCATCGTCATGCAGCGCCCTCCCTGGTCGTGGCGGTCTTCCGCTAAGTGCTTAGGAAATCAGAGGAAACCCGCTAAATCAATAAAGCCGATCCGTTGCTCGATAGAAATTTTCTATCGTTCGCAGTCACCAGCATTGTCTAGCCTAGCGGCGGCCGCGGAAATCGTCCGCCAGCGCCATTGCCTCGTCCAACAGCGCCGAGACGAGCGGCGTGTGCGGTTCGCGCCGCGCCGCCACCAGCCCGACCGTGTGGCTTGCGTCGGGCTCGACGATCGGGATCGCCCGGATCGGCTCGGAAAAACCGAAGGTTTCCGAGAGGTTAAGCGGCATGATCGACGACCATTTGCCGGTGCGGATATGCGAAAACAGCACGATCATCGAGTTGGATTCCAATGTCGGCCGCACCTGCACGCCGGCTTCGGCCAGATGCTGGTCGATGATGCGGCGGTTCTGCATGTCCGGCGTCAGCAGGCAGAGCGGCAGCTGGCTGAGTTCCGCCCATGTCACTTTGTCGCGGTCGGAATAGGGGTTCCCGACGGCGGTGATCAGCTGGTAGCGCTCGTCGTAGAGCGGCACGCTGGTGACGCGTCCGAGCGGCTCGTTGTCGAGATAGGTGACGCCGGCGTCGATGTCGAAATTGCCGAGCAGCGACAGCACCTCGATCGAGGTCCGCGACAGCACCGAGAAGGTGACGCCGGGGTGCTTTGCCCGAAACGGCGTCGTCAGTCGCGCCACCATGGCCAGCGCCGTCGGGATCGCGGCGATGCGGATGCGCCCTGACAGGCCGTGGCGTGCCGCCCGCATCTCCTCGCGCATGGTCCTGCTGTCGCCGACGATGCGGCGCGCCCACACCAACACCTGCTTGCCTTCCGGCGTTAATCCCTGGAAGCGCGAGCCGCGCAGCACCAGCATCACGCCGAGCTGGCCTTCCAGCTGCTTGATGCCGGCCGAAAGCGTCGGTTGGGTGACGCCGCACACCTCCGCCGCCCGGCCGAAATGTTCTTCCCTGGCAAGTGCTATGAAGAATTCCAGCTTATCGATCATGCCGTCGGGAGCCTGTCACGGACGCTGTGTCCGATTGTAGCGCGCAACGTCGTGGAAATCGCCTTCGGCCGCAAGCCGCCTGTCTAAATCGTCCGCATCCACATCTTTCAGCCGGCTTACTGTTTCCCGCGATGGAATGCGGCGCTATGTGAATGAGACGGGGTCGTGGACTGGACACGACGGGAGACCGAACATGCTGGGCTGGTTCCGCAAGCTTTTGCCGCGCGAAGATCGCTTCTTCGACCTGTTCGAGCGGCATTCCCGCACCGTGGTCGGTGGCGCCGAGGCACTGCAGCAGCTTTTGCAGGGCAACGACATCGACCGCTGGTGTCAGACGATCATCGATCTCGAGGACGAAGCCGATCAGATCACCGCGGAAGTGCTGCTGGCCGTGCGCCGCTCCTTCATCACGCCCTTCGACCGCGGCGACATCAAGGACCTGATCCAGTCGATGGATGATGCCATCGACATGATGCACAAGACCGTCAAGACGGTAAAGCTGTTCGAAAAGAAGGAATTCGACCCGCTGATGCAGGAAATGGGGGGCGTCATCGTCGAGGCCGCCAAGTTGGTGGCCGAGGCGATCCCGCTTCTCGGCAAGGTCGGGGCGCATACGGTGCGCCTCAACGCCATCGCCGAGGAAGTCATGCGCGCCGAAGGCCGGGCCGACGACCTGCACGAACAGGGCCTGAAGGACCTGTTCAAGCGGCACGGCCGCAGCGATCCTATGGCCTATCTGATCGGCAGCGAGATCTACGGCCAGCTGGAAAAGGTGGTCGACCGCTTCGAGGACGTCGCCAACGAAATCAGCGGCATCGTCATCGAGAACGTATAGTGGAAGCCGCGATAGCCTTTCCGGTGCTGGTCGGCCTTGTCGTCGTCGCGCTGTTCTTCGATTTCCTCAACGGCCTGCACGATGCCGCCAACTCTATCGCCACCATCGTCTCCACCCGGGTGCTGCGGCCGCATTATGCGGTGTTCTGGGCGGCCTTCTTCAATTTCATCGCCTTCATGTTCTTCGGTCTCCACGTAGCGGAGACGCTCGGAACCGGCATCATCGACGCCAGCATCGTCACGCCGGCAGTGGTCTTCGCAGCACTTGTCGGCGCCATCGTCTGGAATATCGTCACCTGGCTCGTCGGAATTCCGTCCAGCAGCTCGCACGCTCTGATCGGCGGTTTGGTCGGCGCCGGCGTTGCCAAGGCAGGCACCGGTGCCATCGTCTGGACCGGGTTGGGCAAAACGACGGCGGCCATCGTGCTATCGCCGGCGGCAGGTTTTCTGCTGGCGCTCGTCCTGATCCTCGCGGTCTCCTGGCTGTTCGTGCGGCGGACGCCGTTCGCCGTCGACAGCACCTTCCGCGTCATGCAGTTCTTTTCCGCCTCGCTCTATTCGCTCGGCCATGGCGGCAACGACGCGCAGAAGACTATGGGCATCATCGCCGTGCTGCTCTATTCGCAAGGCATGCTCGGCGCGAATTTTTACGTGCCGCTGTGGGTCGTCATCACCTGTCAGTCGGCGCTGGCGCTGGGCACGTTGCTCGGCGGCTGGCGCATCGTCCACACCATGGGCTCGAAGATCACCCGGCTGAACCCGATGCAGGGTTTCTGCGCCGAGACCGGCGGAGCGATCACCCTGTTCGCCGCCACCTGGCTCGGTATTCCTGTATCGACCACGCACACGATCACCGGCGCCATCATCGGCGTCGGCGCCGCCCGCCGCGTCTCCGCCGTTCGCTGGGGCATTGCCGGTAACATCGTGGTGGCATGGATCGTCACCCTGCCGGCAACCGCGGCGATCGCGGCTCTCACCTACCTCGCGGTCGGCCTGGCATGGTGACAGCACCGTAGCACTGCGCGGCAGGCGATGCGCCGTATCTACCTATCCACAAGGTTCAGGATGTTGCCGTCCGGATCCTTGAACCATGCGACCTTCATGCCCTGACCGACATGAACATCGCCCTCCAGCGTCAGGCCTGGCATGTCGTAATGCTCGAAGGTCACGCCCTTCGATTTCAATGCCTCAACGATCTTGCCGAGTTCGTCGCCGACCGTCCATGTCACAGCCGTCGCCTTGTTGGTCCCAGCGAAGTTCGAACGGTAGACGTTGATGCTGGTGTCGCCGCTTTTATAGACGATCAGTTCGCCACCTTCATTGTGCACCTCTTTCAGGCCAAGGACCCCTTCGTAGAATGCCCTGGCCTTGGCCAGGTCCTTCACGGCGAGATTGGCCGTCGCGTTGCTGTTTGCGAGCATGATTCGTCTCCTTCCCTGGCTGTCATTCCATGCTCATGAAATAGGCTGCGTTGCCGATTTGGCGACGGCTGCTCCCACTGGAAATGCCGTCATATGCTCGCTGCCTCCCCGATACGCCGCTGCAATTGGTGGTCCATCGCTTGGTTCTGTTCCGGAACTGCATTATCTGGAGCGGAAAAGTAGAGGAAAAACTCATGCCCGCCGCCAATGAAAACGTGACCAAGGAAATCGTTATCGAGCGCCTGAAGACGGTCAATGGGCCGGATTTCACCGGCAATATCGTCGACCTCGGCCTGGTTTCCGAGATTTTCATTGCCGATGCCAAGGTGTTCTTTTCGATCACCGTTCCCGCTGCCCGTGCCCAGGAGATGGAACCGCTGCGTGCGGCGGCCGAACGTGTCGTCAAGGCGATCCCCGGTGTTGCCGGCGCCGTGGTCGCGTTGACGGCGGAAAAGAAGGGCGGCGGCATGGAGGCGCCGGTTCCGCAAAGACCGGCTCAGAGGCCCGCTCCGCCGGCCGCACCTGCGCGTCCTGCGCCGCAGGCGCCCGCCTCGCACAGCCATGGCAAGCGCGGCGTACCCGGCATCGAAGCGATCATCGCCGTCGCTTCCGGCAAGGGCGGCGTCGGCAAGTCGACCACCGCCGTCAATATCGCCCTTGGGCTTGCCGCCAACGGGCTGCGGGTCGGGGTGCTCGATGCCGACATTTATGGCCCTTCCATGCCGCGTCTGCTCAACATTCGTGGCAGGCCGCAGACCGTCGACGGCAAGATCCTGAAGCCGATGCAGAATTATGGCCTCAAGGTCATGTCGATGGGCTTCCTCGTCGATGAGGAGACGCCGATGATCTGGCGCGGGCCGATGGTGATGTCGGCATTGACGCAGATGCTGCGCGAGGTCGAATGGGGACCGCTTGATGTGCTCGTCGTCGACATGCCGCCCGGCACCGGCGACGCCCAGCTGACCATGGCCCAACAGGTGCCGCTGGCCGGCGCCGTCATCGTCTCGACGCCACAGGACTTGGCCCTGATCGATGCGCGCAAAGGCCTCAACATGTTCAGAAAGGTCGACGTGCCGCTATTGGGTATCGTCGAAAACATGAGCTATTTTCTCGCCCCCGATACGGGAAAACGCTACGACATCTTCGGCCATGGCGGCGCGCGCCGCGAGGCCGAGCGTCTCGGCGTCACCTTCCTTGGCGAAGTGCCGCTCGAGATGGGCATCCGCGAAAGCTCCGATGCCGGCACGCCGGTGGTGGTCTCCAAGCCGGATGGCGCTGAGGCGAAAATCTATCGCGACATCGCCGCCAGGGTCTGGGACCGCGTCAATGAAGAGCGCGGCGCGGCCGAGGCTGCAGTGCCGAGCATCGTGTTCGAGTGATGCGGATGTCCCTCCCCCAAGTGGGCCCCTTGAGGGGGAGGGTGGCCGGAAGGGTCAGGTAGGGTCCGCGGCGACGCGCTCCAACTCTCCGGGATAGCGGGCTGACAAACCACGATCCCGTCTAGCGCGGAGGCAGATGTATGTCTTTCGTACCAAAGAGCGGATTCGGATGGCGCGTGCCCCTTGCCTGCTCCCGCGCGTTGTCATATCGATTTGTCATACAAATACGGAGACCACGATGGCAGGCGCCCCCACCCACAAGAAAAAATTTCGCTCGCAGGAGTGGTTCGACAATCCCGACAATCCGGGCATGACGGCACTCTATCTGGAGCGCTACCTGAATTACGGGCTGACGCGGGCCGAACTGATGTCCGGCAAGCCGCTGATCGGCATCGCCCAGACCGGCTCGGACCTGTCGCCCTGCAACCGCCATCACATCGAACTGGCCAAGCGCGTGCGCGAAGGCATCGTCTCGATGGGCGGCATCCCTTTCGAGTTCCCTTGCCACCCGATCCAGGAGACCGGCAAGCGGCCGACTGCTGCGCTTGACCGCAACCTTGCCTATCTCAGCCTGGTAGAGGTGCTCTACGGCTATCCGCTCGACGGCGTGGTGCTCACCATCGGCTGCGACAAGACGACGCCGGCCATGCTGATGGCCGCGGCCACCGTCAACATTCCGGCTATCGCGCTTTCGGTCGGCCCGATGCTCAACGGCTGGCACAAGGGCAAGCGCACCGGCTCCGGCACTATCGTCTGGGAATCGCGCCAGCGCCTGTCGGCCGGCGAGATTGGCTATGACGAGTTCATGGATATCGTTGCCTCCTCGGCGCCGTCGACCGGCTATTGCAACACGATGGGTACCGCCACCACGATGAATTCGCTGGCCGAGGCGCTCGGCATGCAATTGCCGGGCTCGGCCGCTATCCCCGCCCCCTATCGCGAGCGCGGCCAGATCGCCTACGAGACCGGAAAGCGCATCGTCGACATGGTGCATGAGGATCTGAAGCCCTCCGACATCATGACCCGTAAGGCCTTCGAGAACGCCATCGTCGTCAACTCGGCGATCGGCGGCTCGACCAATGCGCCGATCCACCTCAACGCCATCGCCCGCCATCTCGGCGTTTCGCTCGACAATGACGATTGGCAGAAGGTCGGCCTCAACATACCGCTCATCGTCAATCTGCAGCCGACGGGCGAATATCTCGGCGAGGACTATCACCATGCCGGCGGCGTGCCGGCCGTGGTCGCCGAACTGATGAAGGGCGGCCTGCTGCCCTATCCGGAAGCCATGACAGCTAACGGCAAGACCATCGGCGACAATTGCAGCGGCGCCGTCAACGAGAACCTCGACGTCATCCGCACGGTTGCCGAGCCGCTGAAAGCCAATGCCGGCTTCATCAATCTCAAGGGCAATCTGTTCGATTCGGCGATCATGAAGACCAGCGGCATCTCGCCCGAATTCCGCGAGCGCTATCTGTCGAACCCGAAGGACCCCGAAGCCTTCGAGGGCAACGCCATGGTGTTCGACGGGCCCGAGGACTACCACGCCCGCATCGACGATCCGGCACAGGGCATCGACGAGCACACCATCCTGTTCATGCGCGGCGCCGGCCCGATCGGCTATCCCGGCGGCGCCGAAGTCGTCAACATGCAGCCGCCGGCCTATCTGATCAAAAAGGGCATCCACGCGCTGGCCTGTATCGGCGACGGTCGCCAGTCGGGCACGTCGGGCTCGCCGTCGATCCTCAACGCCTCACCGGAAGCCGCCATCGGCGGCGGCCTGGCGCTGCTGAAGACCGGCGACCGCGTCCGCATCGACCTGCGCAAGGGCACCGCCGACATCCTCGTCAGCGACGACGAGATCACGCGCCGCCGCGCCGAGCTGCAAAACAATGGCGGCTATCAGTATCCGAAGCACCAGACGCCCTGGCAGGAAATCCAGCGCGGCATGGTCGACCAGTTTTCCGAAGGCATGGTGCTGAAGCCGGCGGTGAAATACCAGGATGTGGCTCATACAAGCGGCGTGCCGAGGGACAATCACTGACCAGGGTCCGTCGCACGAGCCAGCCGCCGGTGCAGGCAATTTGCCGAGGTCAGCGCCAGGAGGGTTAGGGGTGGGGGTACATCGTAGAGCGAAAGCCTCGGCTTTCCACCTGCGATAGCCTGCCGTTAATGGGCAGAAATGCCCGGCACAGGGTTGGACGCGGTCATTTGTCAACAGCGATTGCTCCCGCGAGAACGGCAATGCTTGACAAGCGGGCGCGACAAATCCACGATCATCGCAAGGGGTTAATCGCGACGACCCCGTGAGGCGTCAGCCCAACGTTCGCGTCCAAGCTTCTCTTTCAAGGAGGTGGACGCCATGCCGTCGACAACAACCATCACCGTACCGCAACTATCCCGTCTGATTGGTCTGCCGGGTGCACCCGCGATCATCGATGTCCGCATCGACGATGACTACAATTCCGATCCGCGCCTGCTGCCAGGTTCAATCCGGCGTGACTTCAAGACCATCTCCACCTGGGCTGCCGATTTCACCGGCAGGCAAGTGGCGGTCGTCTGCCAACAGGGAAAAAAGCTTTCGCAAGGGGTGGCCGCATGGCTGCGCCACGAGGGCATTGCCGCCGAATCGCTCGATGGCGGGTTTGAAGCGTGGCGCGATGCCAAGGGCCTTCTCGTTCACGCCGACAAGATACCGCCCGCCGATGCCAAGGGCCGCACCGTTTGGGTGACGCGTACGCGCCCGAAGGTCGACCGCATCGCCTGCCCCTGGCTGATCCGGCGCTTCATCGATCCTCACGCGGTCTTTCTCTTCGTCGAGCCGGCCGAAGTGGCGGCCGTCGCCGATCGCTTTCAGGCCATCCCTTTCGACATCGAGAACGTGTTCTGGAGCCACCGCGGCGAACGCTGCACCTTCGACACCATGATCGAGGAGTTCGGGCTCAAATCCGAAGCGCTCGATCGCCTGGCCACGATCATACGCGCTGCCGATACTGCGAGCCTCGATCTTGTTCCACAGGCGGCCGGGTTCCTGGCCGCCTCGCTTGGCCTGTCACGGATGTTTCGCGACGATCTGGAGCAGCTCGAGGCCGGGATGCTGCTCTACGATGCGTTCTTCCGCTGGTGCCGCGATGCCACCGAGGAGACGCATAACTGGCCGGCGGCCGGCGCAGTCAGTCTCGGCGCGGGCAAACCATCGTGAGCGCCGTCCTTTCGAAAAAGCCGGCGGGGATCCGAGAGCCGGTTGTGCCGAGCTTCCGGCAGGCCGTGAAGGTCTGGGCGAAAATCGGCGTGCTCAGCTTTGGCGGCCCGGCCGGGCAGATCGCGCTCATGCACAAGGAACTGGTCGAGGAACGGCGCTGGATCGGCGAACAGCGCTTTCTGCATGCGTTGAACTACTGCATGTTGCTGCCTGGCCCCGAGGCCCAGCAGCTCGCCATCTATATCGGCTGGTTGCTGCACAAAACGGCCGGCGGCCTTGTTGCCGGCATTCTCTTCGTCGTGCCGGGCGCGCTTGTCATGCTCGTCCTGAGCAGCCTCTATGCGCTCTATGGCGATGTACCACTCGTCGCGGCGCTGTTTTTCGGGGTCAAGGCGACCGTGCTCGCCATTGTCATCGAGGCGGTGATCCGGATCGGCAGACGCGCGCTGAAAAACCCGGTCATGGTGTCGATCGCACTCGCCGCCTTCATCGCCATCTACGCGTTGAACGTGCCGTTTCCGCTGATCGTGCTGCTTGCCGGGCTGGCAGGCTGGATCGGCAACCGTAGTGCGCCGGCAGTTTTTTCCGGCGCCTCGCATGGCAAGGGCGATGTTCCCGACATAAAGGGCGTGGTCGATCTGATGTTCGAGCGCGGTGAACTGACCCACGTCAGGCCGACACGATGGCACGCGCCGCGCACTTTGGCGATCTGGCTGCCGATCTGGCTGGGGCCTGTTCTGCTGGTCTGGGCTTTCACCGGCCCTGCCAGCGTTTGGACTCAAATCGGTGGCTTCTTCAGTGTCATGGCGGTCGTCACCTTCGGCGGCGCCTACGCAGCCCTTGCCTATGTCGCGCAGGCAGCGGTCGAGTACTTCGGCTGGCTGGCACCCGGTGAAATGGTCGACGGCCTCGGACTTGCCGAAACCACGCCGGGTCCGCTCATCCTGGTCTTGCAGTTCGTCGGCTTCGTTGCCGCGTTCCGCCAGCCGGGCTTGCTGGCGCCGCTGCTTGCCGGACTGTTTGGCGGGCTGTTCACGCTGTGGGCGACGTTTACCCCATGTTTCCTATGGATATTCCTTGGGGCGCCTTACATCGAAGCGCTGCGCGGCAACAAGGCGCTGTCGGCGGCGCTCGGTGCGATCACCGCCGCCGTCGTCGGCGTCATCATGAATCTCGCTCTATGGTTCGGCTTGCACGTCATCTTCGGCGAAGTGCGCAATGTCGGGCTTGGAATGGACGTGCCGGTGCTTTCATCGATAGACTGGCGCGCGGCGCTGCTTTCCTGTGCCTCGATGATCGCCATTCTGAAGCTGAAGATCGGTATGCTGCCGACGCTTGCCGGATCGGCGCTGGCCGGTGTCTTGTTGCTGGCGGCGAGCGGGTAACGCTCAGCCGCCCATTCTGCCGCGCGGCAGCTTGATCATATCGCCGAAGCGGGCGCGCAATTTGTCGTCGACCGGCTTTGGCACATGGCGCGGGAAGCGTTCGGCAAGCACGCGTTTCTTCTCGATGATCGCCCGCTGCAGGATATCGGGCCTGCCTTTCTCATTCCATTCCTTCGGCGAAAAGCGGTCGCCGACGGCCGGATAGAAATATTCGGTCTGCATCAGCCGCAGCGTCTGCTCGTTGCCGAGATAATGGCCCGGGCCCTTCAGGCAGACATCGGCAATCGTGTCGATCGACAGCGACTCGTCCGTCACTTCGATGCCGCGCACGCAGCGCAGGCAGTGGCCGAGCATGTCGTTGTCGATGATCAGGCTCTCAAGGCAAAAGCCGAGCAGCGAGGCGTGCATGCCGGCCGATTCGTAAACCAGGTTGAGGCCGGCAAGACCGGCCATCACGTCGGTTATGCCCTTTTCGTAGCCGGACTGAATATCAGGCAGTTTCGAATCCGTCATGCCGGCGGCCGAACCGCCTGGCAGGTCGTAAAATTGCGCCATCTGCGCGCAGGCCGCGGTCAGCACCGCCTGCTCGGCCGAACCGCCCGACATGGCGCCGGTCCGGAGATCCGAGACAAACGGCCAGGTACCGAAAATCGCCGGATGGCCTGGCTTGATGGCGTTGACGTAGATGAGGCCGACGAGCACTTCGGCGACCGCCTGCACCACGGCGCCGGCAATCGCCGCCGGTGCCGTCGCACCCGCCTGTCCTGCCGACAGCAGCAGGATCGGAATGCCGCCCTCGACGCAGGCTTCGAGAACGCCACAGGCGTCCTCGGCAAACTTCATCGGCGGCACGACGAAGCAGTTCGAATTGGAGACGAAAGGCCGCGCGCGAAAATTCTCTTCGCCGCCCGCGATCGCATAGAGCATGTCGAGCGCCGGCTTGACGTTCTCACGCACGGTAAACGAGGTGCCGACATGCTTCGACGTGCCCATGACGCAGGCGTAGAGCGTGTTGAAATCCATATCGAGCGGGTCGGGAATGTCGCGCGGCACCATCGGCCGCTGGAAGAAATGGATGTTGTCGAGCCCTTCGACCAGGCGCGCGGCATCGTAAATGTCCTGCAGCAGCGACTCGCGATACTCACGCTTTTCGACATCGACAAGATGCACCGCAGCACCGGCCGTGCCGTAGTGCACACGCTTGCCCTGGATCACCATGTCGTGCTTCGGATCCTGGCCGTGGAGGGTGAAATGCCGCGCCGCGTTCTTGATGGTGTCGAGCACAAGGCCGCGAGGAAAGCGCAGGCGGCCGTCCTCACTGAAGGTCGTGCCGGCTTTGGTTAGCGCCTCGATGCAGGAGGGGATGGCGTTGGCGAAGCCGACCGTCTCCAGAAGGGTAAGCACGGCCTCGTGGATACGTTCGCAATCGCTGCCGCTGAGCGGGCTGTAGCTTCCGCCTTCGAGGCCGGCACGCACCGGCTTGACGTCGTCGGCAAGGGGTGCCGCCCGCATGGCGCGGCGCGCCTCGCGCCCGCCGGACCGCCGCGAACGCTGGTCTGCGGACACGTCCTGCTTCTCATGGGCCATTGGCATGAAGGCACTCCAACTTTAGCTGCGGAGCGGGCGCGGCGGTTGGTCCACCATCGGCCTGCTTCGTCCCCTCTATACAGCGAGTATGCCGCCGGCATTGGCACAGCCTATGTGCCAGCCGGTCCCGTCGCATATGCCAAGGAGCTAAAGAACCGGAGCCGCACTACATGCGCCAGGCTCCGGTCGGGGAAGGGAGATCAGGCCGCTGCCGGCCTGCGTCCAGCTGCCGTCGCCAGTTCGCGGATGCCGGGTTCGATGTGCTGCAACGCGATCGAGGAAATGCCCAAGCGCATGAAACGCGATGGCTTTTCGGTGCGGTCGAAGAAGCGGTCGCCAGGCTCGATGATGACGCTGCGCGAGGCCGCGGCCTCCGCCAGCCCGCGCGAATCGGTGCCGCGCGGCCCCTCGAGCCAGAGCGACGTGCCGCCGGCCGAATCGGTCGAGCGCCACTCCGGCAGGAAGGCGGAAATCGCATGGACCAGACGCTTGCGTCTCTCATCGAAGGCGCTCGACAGCCGCCGCACCAGCGCCTCGTGATGGCCGAGCGACAGGAACAATGCGACGGCGCGCTGGTTGTTCGCCGGCGGATGGCGCAGCATGAAGCGGCGTAGCGCCCGAAGCTCGGAGATCAGCCCGGCCGAGGCGACGATGTAGCCGAGCCTGAGGCCGGGAGCCAGCGTCTTCGACATCGAGCCGACATAGACGACGCGGCCGGAGCGATCGAGGCTCTTCAGCGCCTGCTGCGGCGCCTCGTCCAGGAGCTGGCTGTCATATCCGTCCTCGATGATGATCTGGTTGTGCCGGTTGGCGCGCGCCAAAAGCTCCTGCCGCCGCTCTGCCGACAGCGGCACCATGGTCGGGCAATGGTGGCTGGGCGTGACGAAGACGAAGCCGGAATCATTGGGAATGGCCGAGGTTACGATGCCGGAGTGGTCGACCGGAACCGGCTGGATCTCGGCGCCGGCCAGCCGGAAGATCGAACGTGCATCGGGATAGCCCGGGTCCTCCATCGCCACCTTGGAGCCCTTGGTCATCAACAGCGTCGCCAGCATGTAAAGCGCGTTCTGCGCGCCCAACGTCACGATGATCTCGTCCGGATTGGCGAAGATGCCGCGTCGCGGCAGCAGCCGTGCCTGGATCTGCTCGATCAGGAGCGGATCGTCGCGGTCGACCATGTCGGATGCCCAGTTGCGGATTTCGAGCACCGCCAACGCCATGCGGTTGCACTCGCGCCATTCGGCGGTCGGGAACAGCGCCGGGTCGAATTGGCCATAGACGAAGGGGTATGACGACTTGATCCAGTTGTCGTGCTTGGCCGGCGGCGGCATGTCGCTCGCCGCGATCTGCCGACGCGCCTTCCAGTCGATCTCGTTGGCCTGGTCGGGCGCCTTCTGATGCGGCTTGGCCGGCGTCGCCAGCACTTCGGGATTGACGAAATGGCCGCGGCGCTCGCGCGCCACCAGGAAGCCCTGGTCGACCAGCTGCTGGAAGGCCAGCACCACGGTGCCGCGCGCCACGCCGAGTTTTTCGGCAAGAATCCGGCAGGACGGAAGCGGCATGGAAGCCGCGATCTGCCGGTCGAGGATGGCGGCGACGATCGCCTGGCGGATCTGCGCCTGCAGGGTCTGACCGGATTCCGCCGAAATCCGGAACAGGCCGGACCATATGGCCGTGTCGTTTCGCTGTGGCATGGGAGATGTTCCTCGATGGCCAGCTTTTCTCACTTGGCTGGACCAGTCGAATGTACCGGTGGCACAAGGTGTTGCGCCAATCAATTTTTCTGATCGCTGGGATTTATGCCAGTGATCCTTTGAGCCGGCCCACGCTGCGCTGCGGCATCGCTGCGCATTGAAACAGATGGAATTCGACCCGATAGTTTGCCGCGACGACACGCGCCGGAAACATCCGGCCTGATAAGATGCACCTCAAGAACTGGAGCGAAGCAGTGGATCAATCGTCCTTTCAAAAGCAGCTCGACGCGTTGCGCGATCACCGTGCGGCCAAATCGGGCTCGATGCGCGAGGCTTTCGCTGCCGATCCGCAGCGCTTCGAGAAATTCTCCGCCAGTGACGGCGACCTGCTGCTCGACTGGTCGAAATGCGCGGTTGATGCGCGGACGATGGAGTTGCTGGAGAAGCTGGCTGAGGCCGCCGACCTCGAAGGCCGGCGCGACGCGATGTTTGCCGGCAAGAAGATCAACGTCACTGAAGGCCGTGCCGTGCTGCACACGGCGCTGCGCAACCTGACCGGCAAGGGCATCGTGCTCGACGGCCAGGACGTGAAGGCGGAAGTCCTTGCCGTACTCGACGCGATGGGTGCCTTCGCCGACGCGGTGCGTTCCGGCAAGGCGGCCGGCGCGACCGGCAAGAAAATCACCGACATCGTCAACATCGGCATCGGCGGCTCCGATCTCGGCCCGGCCATGGCGACGCTGGCGCTGGCGCCCTATCATGATGGGCCGCGCGCGCATTACGTATCCAATATCGACGGTGCCCATATCCACGACACGCTGAAGGGTCTTTCCGCCGAAACCACCCTGTTCATCATCGCCTCCAAGACCTTCACCACGGTCGAGACGATGACCAATGCCGAAACCGCGCGCAGATGGGTCGAGAAGGCGCTCGGCAAGGAAGCGGTCGGCAAGCATTTCGCCGCCGTCTCGACGGCACTCGACCTGGTCGCCAAATTCGGCATCGCGCCCGATCGCGTCTTCGGCTTCTGGGACTGGGTCGGCGGCCGCTATTCCGTCTGGGGTGCGATCGGTCTGCCGGTGATGATCGCCGTCGGCCCGAAGGATTTTCGCGCCTTTCTCGACGGCGCCCATGAGATGGACGAGCATTTCCGCACCGCGCCGCTGGCGAAGAACCTGCCGGCGCTGATGGGGCTGATTGGCTGGTGGCACCGCGTGATCTGCAAATACCCCGCTCGCGCCGTCATCCCCTACGATCAGCGTCTGTCCAGGCTGCCGGCCTATCTGCAGCAGCTCGACATGGAATCGAACGGCAAGAGCGTCACCCTGGACGGCGGCGCTGTAACGACGCCGACCGGCCCGCTGGTCTGGGGCGAGCCCGGCACCAATGGCCAGCATGCCTTCTTCCAACTTCTGCATCAGGGTACCGATTTCATTCCGGTCGAATTCCTTGCCGCTGCCGTCGGCCACGAGCCGGAACTGAAGCATCACCACGACCTTCTGCTTGCCAATTGCCTGGCGCAGTCGGAAGCCTTCATGAAGGGCCGCACGCTTGAAGAAGCCCGCGCGCAGATGCTGGCGAAAGGCATGGCGCCCGCCGACGTCGACAGGATTGCCCCGCACCGCGTCTTCTCCGGCGACCGCCCCTCGGTGACGATCCTCTACAGGAAGCTCGACCCCCACACATTCGGACGGCTGATTGCGCTTTACGAACACCGCGTTTTCGTCGAAGGCACGCTGTTCAACATCAACTCCTTCGACCAATGGGGCGTCGAACTAGGCAAGGAACTGGCGACCGGGCTGCTGCCCGTCGTTGAAGGCAAGGAGAACGCCGCAAATCGGGATGCCTCGACTGCCGGACTGGTGGAATACATTCACCGCTTGCGCGGCCTGGAGTGAAAAGCTTGGCGGACATCAAGGGAATATTGTTCGACAAGGACGGCACGCTCGTAGATTTCAACGCGACATGGCTGGGCATCGCCGACTTCATGGCGATGGATGCGGCCGAAGGCGATCGCTGGAGGGCAGACAGGCTGCTTGCGGCGGCGGGCTTCGACTTCGCCAACAAGCGCTTCAAGCCGGATTCAATTTTTGCCTCCGGCACCAACATGGACGTCGTCGAGCTGTGGTTTCCGCGGCTGTCCGACGAGGACCAGATGCTTGCCGTCGCCCGTTTCAACGCCATCACTTCGGCGCAAGGATCGGCGATGGCCGTGGCGCTGCCGGGTGTGGTCGAGACGCTTGGCCTGCTTCACAGAAAATCCTACCGGCTTGGCGTCGCCACCAACGACTCGACCAGCGGCGCGGAAAAGACCTTGGTCACGCTGGGCGTCGCGCAGCTTTTCGAAGCCGCCTATGGTTACGACGCGGTCGCCAATCCAAAACCGGCGCCGGATACGATCCTTGCCTTCTCGGACCTGACAGGGCTCAGGCCGGCGGCGATCGCAATGGTCGGCGACAATCGCCACGATCTGGAAATGGCGCGCGCCGGCGGCTGTGGCCTGGCGATTGGCGTGCTGTCCGGCACCGGCACACGTGAATCGCTGTCGCAGATCGCCGACGTCATCCTCGATTCAGTTGCCGATCTGCCCGATTTTCTAGCGGCGCGGGTCAGCGAGACAGTCTAGACTCGCAGCTAGCTGGTCCGAACGAGAACACGCCGCTCGGTTTCATCGCCGCATTCCTGCCTTCGCCGACATCCGGCACCTCGTATTCGGCCAGCAGGCGAAGCCGCGAGCGGGGCAGATAGGCGCGGCCCGGATCGCCGATCAGCACGGCGATGCCGGCTGCAAGGCAGCGGTCGAGGAAAGAAAGGGCCCGGCCGGCAAGATCATGGGTGTAAAACAGGTCGCCGACCACCACGACATCCACCGGTGGCGGCGGACCGCTGGTGATGTCTTCGCCAATGATCATGATAGCGACGCCGTTCGCAGTCGCGTTGAGGCCGAGCGCAACCACACCATTGTGATCGATCTCGGCCGCGACGACCTCGCTGGCTCCGGCTTTTGCCGCCGCGATACCGACGAGACCCGAACCGGCGCCGAGGTCGAGCACGCGACGCCCGGCCACGGTCTCCGGCCGGTCGATTATGTAGCGGGCAAGCACCGCGCCGCCGGCCCAGACATAGGCCCAGTACGGTGGCTCCGGTTCAGGTCCGTCTTCTTCGGTCGCATGTTGGTTCCATTCGAGAAGCCGCCTGAGCCCGCTTCCCGGATGGGCGGTGTAAAGCCGGATTTCGGGAAGCGCGGGCACGGGGGCGATCCGCATGTTCGCCCGGATGAACTCTGCCGGGTCCGGGCGCGAACCTATACTCACGGCGTTGGCGCCGGCGATGCAATCGCTCAAGCTGCGCTTAGCCCCGCAACGCCCGTCGCAGGATCTTGCCGACCGGTGTCTTCGGCAGCTCGGTGCGGAACTCAATATACCTGGGACGCTTGTAGCCGGTCAGGTTCTCGCGGCAATAAGCCGTCAGCATGTCGGCGGTCAGTGCCGGGTCCTTCTTGACGACGAACAGCTTCGGCACTTCACCCGAATGCTCGTCCGGCACGCCGATCGCCGCCACTTCGAGTACGCCTGGATGCTGCGCCACCACTTCCTCGAGTTCGTTCGGATAGACGTTGAAGCCGGAAACCAGGATCATGTCCTTCTTGCGGTCGACGATCTTGGTGTAGCCAAGCTCGTCCATGAAGCCCATGTCGCCCGATTTGAAGAAGCCGTCCTCGGTCATCACCTTGGCGGTCTCGTCCGGCCGGTTCCAGTAGCCGGCCATCACCTGCGGTCCGCGGATGCAGATTTCGCCGACTTCGCCGAGCGGCAAATTGTTGCCGTCGTCGTCGCGGATGGCGATCTCGGTCGAGGGCAGCGGCAGGCCGATCGTGCCGGTGTAAACGCCGTCGCTGAATTTGTTGATGGTTGTCCCCGGCGAGGTCTCGGTGAGCCCGTAGGCCTCGCTGATCGGGCAGCCGGTCAGCGCCTTCCAGCGTTCGGCGATGGCCCTCTGCACCGGCATGCCGCCACCCAGCGTCAGGATCAGCGGCTTGAAATCGAGCTTGCGAAAATCCCCATTATTGAGCAGCGCATTGAACAGCGTGTTGAGGCCCGGAAAGATGTGGATCGGGTATTTCTGCAGCTCCTTGACGAAGCCGGGAATGTCGCGCGGATTGGGGATGAGGACATTCTGCGCGCCTTGCTGCATGCCTACCAGCACGTTCGCCGTCAGCGCAAAAATGTGATAGAGCGGCAGCGCGCAGAGGAAGTTCAGATGCGCCGGCTTCGGCTTGACGGTAAAAGCGTCTTCGGCCCACAGCGCGTTCTGCGCGACGTTCGCCAAAATGTTGCTGTGCAAAAGCATCGCGCCCTTGGAGATGCCGGTCGTGCCGCCCGTGTATTGCAGGAAGGCGATGTCGTCGGCCGCGACCTTTGCGGGCCTGAAGGCCATGCCGGTGCCGGCCTTCAGCGCGGCGTTGAACTTGACATGGCCGGGCAGCGACCATGCCGGCACCATCTTCTTGACGCGGCGTACAACGAAGTTGACGATCATTCCCTTGAGCCCGCCGAGCATGTCGCCCATCGAGGCGACCACGACATGCTTGACTGCGGTCCTGGCGATCACCGCCTGCAGGGTGCAGGCAAAATTTTCGAGGATGACAATGGCTTGAGCGCCGGAATCCTTGAGCTGGTGCTCCAGCTCGCGCGGCGTGTAGAGCGGATTGATGTTGACCACGACATAGCCGGCGCGAAGCACTGCCATAATCGCCACCGGATATTGCAGCACATTCGGCATCATCAGGGCGACGCGCGCGCCCTTCTGCAGCCCCGTTGATTGCAGATAGGCGCCGAAGGCGGCCGACTGTCGCTCGAGGTCGGCATAGGTGATCGATTTGCCCATGCAGACGAAGGCCGGCCGATTCGCAAACTGCTTGCACACGGCGACGAGAAAGTCGCCGATCGAACTGGAGGGCAGGTCGCCAATCTCGGCCGGCACGATCTTTGGGTAACTCTGGAGCCACGGTTTTTCAGGCAGGCCAGCGGCCAGTGCGGTGATCGCCCTCGGTAATCTCTTGGCCGGACCTGCCGGCGGTCGTGGCGCTGTCGGCACTGCCTTCGCCGCCGGCTTGGCGGCAGATTTTGCAGCAGGCGCAGTCTTGCCGGTTGCCGGTTTAGCAGCCGTTCCAGCCGTGGTCTTCGCCGCCGGCTTCGCACTTGCCTTCGCCGCCGGCTTCGCACTTGCCTTCGCGGTAGCCGTCGGCTTGGCGGCGGCCGCTTTTGGCTTGACCGCTTTCGATGTTGCCTCGGCCTTTGCTTTCGCCGCGTTGGTTGTCTTTGCCGGTTTTGCCACCTGTCGCTCCCTCAATCGTTCTTATTGTTTCGGCATGCTTGCGCGCCACCACCGCCCTGATCAACAAAGATATCCCACCGCTTGCCGCGATATCCGGAACTTGGGAAAATCCGGCACGCTGCCCATCTATCTATGTATTGCCACAAGCGGCGGCCGTGCAAGCCTCGCCACCTGGAGTGCGGCAAGACTTGCCGTCAAACCTCTTGGCCGCGACCGGTTTTCGGACGCGCATCTCTTGAACCGAACGGCTCGATTCCCCCAATCGGCGGCATTACCGATCAACAAAAAATTGAAGTCGCTAATAATGTCGTGATCTGCGGATTCGGCTCGTTTTTTCCACAATTTGCCGCGTGCCGGAATTTTTTTCTGCTTCCCGTGGGTTAGGCAAACAAGCAGTTCCAAAGCTAGAAAAACGGTGCTTATATGCGGCCTTCGCGAGCCTGACAGAGGGGCTTGGAAGAACATCAGGGAGTGCTCAATGAAAAAGAAACTGACTTTTGCAGCCGCGTTGCTGGCTGCAAGCGTCCTCGGCGGCGTGGCCAATGCAAAACAACTGGTCTATTGCTCGGAGGCATCGCCGGCCGGCTTCGACCCGTCGCCATGGAGCGGCGGCAACGACTTCGACGCTTCGTCGCGCACCATCTATTCGCGCCTGGTCGAGTTCGAGCATGGCAAGACCACCATCTCGCCCGGCCTGGCCGAGAGCTGGACGGTTTCCGACGACGGTCTCGAATACACCTTCAAGCTTCGCCCGGGTGTGAAATTCCAGACGACTGATTATTTCACGCCGACGCGCGACCTCAACGCCGACGACGTGATCTTTTCCTTCGAACGCCAGTGGAAGAAAGAAAGCCCGTGGTACAGCTATCTGGAAGGCACCGGCTGGGAATATTTCACCGGCATGGGCTTCCCCGATCTCCTGAAGGAAATCGTCAAGGTCGACGACCTGACGGTGAAATTCGTGCTGAACAAGCCTGAAGTCGCGTTCCTGCCGGACCTCGGCATGGATTTCGCCTCGATCGTTTCCAAGGAATATGCCGACCAGCTCGACAAGGCCGGCACCAGGCAGCAGTTCACCCAGAAGCCGGTCGGCACTGGTCCGTTCCAGTTCGTCGACTATCAGGTCGATGCGGTCGTGCGCTATGCAGCATGGGACGGCTACTATGGCGGCCGCCAGAAGATCGATGATCTGATCTTCGCCATCACGCCCGACCCCGCCGTGCGCGCGCAGAAGCTGAAGGCGGGCGAATGCGATATCATGTCATACCCGGCGCCGGCCGACATTGCCGGACTGCAGGCCGACGCGAACCTCAAGGTCGACGAGCAGGAAGGCCTGAACATCGGCTACATGGCTTACAACACGACGCAGCCGCCCTTCGACAAGGTCGAGGTCCGCAAGGCCCTCAACATGGCGGTAAACAAGAAGGCGATCATCGACGCGGTCTATCAGGGCGCCGGTGCGCCGGCCATCAACCCGATCCCGCCGACCATGTGGTCCTATAACAAGGACATCAAGGACGATCCCTATGATCCGGAGGCGGCCAAGAAGATGTTGGCCGATGCAGGCGTCAAGGATCTGTCGATGAAGATCTGGGCTATGCCGGTCAGCCGCCCCTACAACCCGAACGCCCAGCGCGTCGCCGAGTTGATCCAGGCCGACTATGCCGCCGTCGGGGTCAAGGCGGAGATCGTCAGTTACGAATGGACCGAGTATCGCCAGCGCGGCAAGGCTAAGGATCGCGATGGCGCCTTCCAACTGGGCTGGACCGGTGACAATGGCGATCCGGACAACTTCTTTTTCCTGCTCGGTTGCGATGCCATCGGCCAGTCCAATTATGCGATCTGGTGCAACCAGGAATTCGAAGCCCTGCTGAAAAAAGGCAAGGCGACGACGGACGTCGCCGAGCGCACCAAGATCTACGAGGAAGCTCAGGTGGTGTTCAAGCGTGAGGCTCCGTGGCTGACCATCGCCCACTCCAAGGTCTTCATGCCGATGAACAAGAAGGTGTCGGGCTTCGTTATGGACCCGCTCGGCATTCATCGGTTTGACGGCGTCGACGTCACCGAATAAGTCCTGAGAAATTGAACGGCGGCGCTGGACTTCCCGCGCCGCCGTTCTATGAAGCAAGATGCTCCGTTATCTCCTCCACAAGCTCGCTTTGATCATCCCGACCGTGTTCGGCATATCGCTGGCGGCGTTTGCTTTCGTCCGGCTTCTGCCCGGCGATCCTATCCTGGCCCTGGCGGGCGAGCGCGGCGTCAGCCCCGAGCGCTACGCCCAGCTCATCGAGCAGTTTGGCTACAACCGGCCCTATGTCATCCAATACCTGGAATATATCGGCAGGGTCCTGACCGGCGATTTCGGCATATCTATTGCCACCAAGCGGCCAGTGCTCGGCGAATTCCAGGCGCTGTTTCCAGCCACGCTGGAACTGGCGACAGTGGCGTTGATCATCGCCGTCCTGCTCGGCATTCCTGCCGGTATCTTCGCCGCGGTCAAGCGCGGCTCGTGGTTCGACCAGGCGACGATGGGTGTCGCGCTGACCGGCTATTCGATGCCGATCTTCTGGTGGGGGTTGCTGCTCATTATCTTCTTCTCCGGCTATCTCGGCTGGACGCCGGTTTCCGGCCGCATCGGCCTGCAGTATTTCTTCAGGCCGACGACCGGGTTCATGCTCATCGACAGTCTGATCTCCGGCAGGAGCGGCGCTTTCAAATCTGCCGTCAGCCATTTGATCCTGCCGTCGATCGTGCTGGCGACGATCCCGCTTGCCGTCATAGCGCGCCAGACGCGCTCGGCGATGCTCGAGGTGCTGGGCGAGGACTATGTCCGCACCGCGCGCGCCAAGGGCCTGGCGCCGCGCCGCGTCATCGGTCTGCACGCTTTTCGCAACGCGCTGATCCCGGTGGTCACCACCATTGGACTGCAGGTCGGCACCTTGATGGCGGGCGCCATTCTGACCGAGACCATTTTTTCCTGGCCGGGCATCGGCAAATGGATGATCGATGCCATCGGCAAGCGCGACTATGTCGTCGTCCAGAGCGGATTGCTGATCATCGCGCTGATCGTCATGGCGGTGAACCTGATCGTCGACGTGCTCTACGCCGTCATCAATCCGCGCATCCGGGTGCAGTGAGATGACCGACGAATCCGCCGCCGAAGCTACCGCCGCCTCCATCCCGACAGGCGGCAGGCAACGGGCTTTCGCCGAGTTCTGGCACTACTTCTCGATGAACACCGGCGCGGTCATCGGCCTTGTCGTGTTTTCGGCGCTGGTGCTGGTGGCGATCATTGCGCCGTTCGTCGCCCCACATTCGCCCGACGAGCAGTTTCGCGATGCGCTGCTGGCACCCCCTGCCTGGCAGGAAGGCGGCAAATCGATGTTCCTGCTCGGCACCGACGCGGTCGGCCGCGACATGCTTTCACGGTTGATCTTCGGGGCGCGTTTCTCGCTGTTCATCGGCCTGGTGGTCGTTGTCTTCTCGCTCACCAGCGGCATCGTGCTTGGCGTGCTCGCCGGCTATTTCCGCGGCTGGGTCGACACGCTGATCATGCGCATCATGGATATCATCCTGGCCTTCCCGTCGCTGCTTCTGGCGCTGGTGCTGGTGGCGATCCTTGGCCCCGGCCTTTTCAATGCCATGCTGGCGATCGCGCTGGTGCTGCAGCCGCATTTTGCGCGCCTCACCCGCGCCGCCGTGATGGCCGAAAAGAACCGCGAATATGTCATCTCCGCCAAGGTGGCTGGTGCCGGTCATCTTCGCTTGATGGTGAGGACGATCCTGCCGAACTGCCTGGCACCGCTGATCGTGCAGGCGACGTTGTCCTTCTCCAACGCTATTCTCGAGGCTGCGGCGCTCGGCTTCCTCGGTGTCGGTGCGCAGCCGCCGACGCCGGAATGGGGCACGATGCTCGCCTCGGCGCGCGAGTTCATCCTGCGCGCGCCTTGGGTGGTGACCTTCCCCGGCCTTGCTATTCTGATCACTGTGCTTGCCATCAATCTGATCGGCGATGGCTTGCGCGATGCTTTCGATCCCAAGCTGAAGAGGTCATAATCCAATGCCTCTTCTCGAGATCAAGAACCTGACCGTTTCCTTCGACACCGCCGCTGGACCATTCATGGCGGTACAAGGCATCGACCTGTTGGTCGAACCGCGCGAGGTGCTGGCGATCGTCGGCGAATCCGGTTCGGGCAAGTCGGTGGCGATGCTGGCGGTGATGGGGCTTTTGCCCAACACCGCGACGGTGAGGGCCGACCGCATGGCCTTCGACGGCATCGACCTGCTCAAGCTCGGCCCATCCGAGCGGCGCAAGATCGTCGGCAAGGACATTTCGATGATCTTCCAGGAGCCGGTCGCCAGCCTCAACCCGTGCTTCACCGTCGGCTTCCAGATCGAGGAGGTGCTGCGCTTCCATATGGGCATGGACCGCGCCCAGCGCCGGGCGCGTGCCATCGAATTGATGAAGTTGGTCGGCATCGCCGACCCCGAGGAACGGCTGGGCTCCTTCCCGCACCAAATGTCGGGTGGTCAGTGTCAGCGCGTCATGATCGCCATCGCCATCGCCTGCAATCCCAAGCTTTTGATCGCCGACGAGCCAACCACGGCGCTCGACGTCACCATCCAGAAGCAGATCCTCGATCTGCTGGTCGGCCTGCAGGCCAAATATGGCATGGGCCTGATCATGATCACCCACAATATGGGAGTGGTTGCCGAGACCGCCGACCGTGTCATCGTCCAGTACAAGGGCCGCAAGATGGAAGAGGCCGACGTGCTGTCGCTGTTCGAGTCCCCCAAGAGCAACTACACGCGCGCGCTCCTGTCGGCGCTGCCGGAAAATGCCGTCGGCGACCGGTTGCCTACTGTTTCCGACATGCTGTTCGAGCCGGCCCCATCTGTAGTCGCAGCCCGGTCCGCAGGAGGAACCGCCTCATGAGCGTGACGGTAGTCGAAGGCAAGAACATCGTGCGCGACTATCATGTCGGTGGCGGGCTTTTCCGCCCCTCCCGTACGGTTCATGCGGTCAAGGGTGTTTCGTTCAGCGTCGACAAGGGCAAGACGCTGGCCATCGTCGGCGAGAGCGGCTGCGGCAAGTCAACACTCGCCCGCATCATCACCCTGATCGACCCGGCGACCTCCGGCGAGCTTTTCATCGACGGCAAGAAGGTAGACATCGGCAGGAACGGCCTGTCGAAGGAAATGCGCCGCAAGGTCCAGATCGTCTTCCAGAACCCTTATGGTTCGCTCAATCCACGCCAGAAGATCGGCGACGTGCTTGGCGAGCCGCTGCTCATCAACACCGACAGCACGGCCGACGAGCGGCGCGATCTTGCCATGAAGATGCTAAAGAAGGTCGGTCTCGGCCCCGAGCACTTTAATCGCTACCCGCATATGTTTTCGGGCGGCCAGCGCCAGCGGATCGCCATCGCCCGCGCGCTGATGCTCAACCCCAGCCTTCTGGTGCTGGACGAGCCGGTCTCGGCACTTGATCTTTCGGTGCAGGCGCAGGTGCTGAACCTGCTCGCCGACCTGCAGGACGAGTTTCAGCTAACCTATGTTTTCATCAGCCACGACCTGTCGGTGGTGCGCTACATCGCCGACGACGTGATGGTGATGTACTTCGGCGAAGCGGTCGAATACGGCTCGCGCGACGAGGTCTTCGCCGACCCCAAGCACAGCTACACCAGGACGCTGTTCGCGGCGACGCCGCGTGCCGACGTTGCCAGCATCAAGGCACGGTTGGCGAAGAAGAAGGCCGCCTGATCCGGCGAGGTTTGCCGGCCGGCTACCGCTTCTCGATCCCCGGAATGCCGGAGATCTGCCCGGCGAGAAAGTCGACCAGCAGCCGCACCCGGGCAATGCCCGCACGCTCCGGAACGATCAGCATGCTCAGCGGGACGGGAGGCGGAAAATAGCCCGGCAGGACCACTTCCAGCCGGTCGGCCGCCAGAAGATCGTCGACAAGCCAGTGGTGGGCGGGTGCGATGCCGCGTCCGGCGACAAGGGCTTCGCGCGCAGCAAGCCCATGGTCGACCAGAAATCTGCCGCCAAAGGGCACCGCAAAGGTCTCGCCGCCCGGCCCCTGCAAGGTGAGCGTGTCGCTTCCCGCGATGTTCGACATCCGGATGCCTTCATGGCCAGGCAGATCCTGCGGGACAGCCGGTCTGCCCCGCGCCGCCAGATAGGCCGGCGCCGCCACCAGCAGACGCCGGGATTGCCCGAGCGCCCGCAGTTTCATTGAGCTGTCGGTGAGCGGGCCGAGGCGAAGCGCGATGTCGACGCCCTCCCGCACAAGGTTGATGCGCTCGTCGGTAAGGCTGAGATCGATGCCGATATCGGGATAGCGGTCCTGGAAGGCGAAGATCAGGCGACTGACGTGCAAGACCCCGAGCGCCGCCGTGCAGGATATCCGGATCGTGCCGGCCGACGCGCCGCGCGTGCCCCGCGCTTCATCGCCAGCCTGCTCAACGAGGCGCAGGATCTGGATGCTGTCGGCATAGTAACGGCTGCCTTCATCGGTCATCGTGACACGGCGGGTGGTCCTGCTGAGCAAAGGCACGCCGACGGCGTCCTCGAGCTCGCGCAGATGCCGTGTGACCGTCGACTGCCCAATTCCGAGCTCGCGCGCCACCGCCGAGAGGCTGCCGCGCTCGGCGACGCGAACGAAGGTGCGCATGCGCTCGAGTGTGATATCAGATCTATCCATTATCCGGCACAATCTTATGCATTGCCTGGATATAGCGGATCACCCGGGGGCTGACTACCTTCAGCGTTCATTGTCCTTCTCGGAGTTGATCCATGAAAGTCCTGCTTGTTTTTGCTCATCCTGAACCGCGTTCGCTCAACGGCGCACTGCGTGACGTCGCCATCAGGGAACTCGAGGCCCAGGGCCACGAGGTGCTGATATCGGACCTCTATGCCGATGGCTGGAAATCCGAGGTGGACCGTGCCGACTTTCCGTCGTTGCCGCCCGACGCACGCTTCCTGCCGGCTGGGGCATCCAAAAAAGCTTTCGCGACCAACACTCTGACCGATGACGTTAAGGCGGAGATCGACAAGTTGCTGTGGGCCGACGCGCTGATCCTCCAGTTCCCGCTGTGGTGGTACGCCATGCCGGCGATCCTCAAGGGCTGGGTCGACCGGGTGTACGCCTACGGCTTCGCCTATGGCGTCGGCGAGCATAGCGACAAGCGGTGGGGTGACCGCTTTGGCGAGGGAACGCTCGCCGGCAAGCGCGCGATGCTGATCGTGACCGCCGGCGGCTGGGAGGAGCATTATTCCGCCCGCGGCGTCAACGGCCCGATCGACGACCTGCTGTTCCCGATCAATCACGGGATTCTATACTATCCGGGCTACGACGTGCTTCCGCCGTTCGTGGTTTACAGGGTGGACCGTTTCGGGGAGGCGGATTTCGAGCCTGTCGCGGAGCGACTGCGCGAAAGGATGCGAACGCTCGAGACAATGCGGCCCATTCGTTATCGGCAGCAGAATGGCGGGGATTACTTGATCCCAAGCATGCAATTGCGCCCCGGCTTGGAGAACCCGGGTGCGATCGCCTTTGCGCTTCACGAGGATCGCGCCGGCGCCGCCGCCCAGTCCGATCAGGACAGCCGGGCGATGATGGTGCGCAGCGCCTCGCCGAAGCGCCGGACTTCCTCGATCGTATTGTAATGCACCAGCGAGGCGCGCACGGCGCCGCTGTCCATGCTGAGGTTGAGCCGCTTCATCAGACGCGGCGCATACATGTGGCCGTCGCGAATGCCGATCTGCATCTCGGCCATTTCCTCGACGATCCTCTGCGGCGACAGCGTGCCGACATTGAAGCAGAAGGTCGGCACGCGCTCGCTGAGGCGTGCCTCTTCGGCCACGCCGTAGATCGTCGCGCCGCAATCTTTGAGCACCGCCAGCATTTCGCGCGCCAGCACCTGTTCGTAGTCGCGGATGGCATTCATGCCGGCGACGATGTTGTCGCGGCGCGACCGGTTATTCTCTGACAACAAATTGCGGCCGATCGATTCGAGGTAGCGCACCGCGGCATCCATGCCGGAGACGTTCTCGTAAATGAAGGTACCGGCCTCGATCTTGTAGGGCGGCTCGTCGGGGATGAAATCTTCCCGGAAGGTCGGCAGGCGCTTCAGAGTTTCGAAGCGGCCCCACAGGAAGCCCATATGCGGCGAGAAATTCTTGTAGCCGGAGCAGACCAGATAGTCGCAATCCCAGGCCTGCACATCGATCAGCCCGTGCGGCCCGTAATGCACGCAGTCGAGGAACACTTCGGCGCCTGCCGCATGCGCAATCCCAGCCACGGAGGCAACGTCGACAATCGAGCCGATCGAATGCGCCGTTACCGTGCAGGCGACGAGCCGGGTGCGCTCTGAGACCAGCGGGCGCAAATCGTCGACATGCAGATTGCCGTCCTCGCGCATCCGCCACCATTTGAACTTGGCGCCGGCGGGCGCCAGCGCCAGCCACGTCGCGATATTGGCGTCGTGGTCCATGTCGGTGATGACGATCTCGTCACGCTCCCCGTTTGGGCGCTCGGAAAGCATCTGGCCGATGCCGAGGCTGACCAGGCGGATGAACGAAGTGGCGTTCATGCCGAAACAGATCTCCGCCGGGTTGGTGGCGTTGATCAGCAAGGCCACGCTTTCGCGAGCGCCGGCGACGGCTTGGTCGACGGTGACGCTGCGGCCATAGCGGCCGCCGCGCTGCACATTATGCGCGACCAAATGGTTGGTGACTGCATCGAGCACGCTTTGCGGGATCTGCGCGCCGGCGGCATTGTCCATGAAGACGAAGTCCCCGGCTTGCTGCAAGGCGGGAAACATGGCGCGGATCGTTTCGACCGGGAAAGCTGCGGCATCGCCGGTTTTCGAAATCTGATGCTGGTTCAAGGTCGTCTCCTGCGAAGTGCGCTGACAGATTCAGCGGGTCTTTTCGGTTTGAAAGCGGCGTTCAAGGAGGCTGACGAGACGGACCATCGGCCAGAGAAAGATGAGATAGACCAGCGCCGCGCCGATCAGCGGTGAAGGATTGGCATAGAGCGATTGCGCGTTGGTCGCTTCCTTCAGCAGTTCGGGCAGCGCCACGGTGGAAGCGAGCGAAGTATCCTTGAACATCGAAACGCAATTGCTGGTCATTGGCGGAATGACGACGCGGATCGCCTGCGGCAGCACTACCTTGCGCAAGGTCAGCAAGAACGGCAGGCCGAGCGCCTGCGCCGCCTCGAACTGGCCGCGCGGAATGCTCTCTATACCGGAGCGGAACACCTCGGCCGAATAGGCCGCCATGATGATGGCGAAGGCCATCACCGCGGACGTCCACGATGACAGGCGAATGCCGAGGAACGGCAGCGCATAGTAGATCAGGATCAGCACGACCAGCACCGGCATCGCCCGGAAAATGTCAATGTAGCCGACAGCCAGCAGCCGAAGCGGCTTTGGCGCATAGAGCCGCACCAGGCTGATCGCGAGGCCGACGGGAATACCGATGCCGATGCTCATGATTCCGAGCAGCAGGGTGTTCAGGAAACCGCGCAGCAGCGCCGGCAGGCTGGAGACCATGACGTCGGCGTTGAAGAAGGTGTCCAGCAGCGACATCGCAGCATTTCCGAAACGTTTGGCGTCCCGCGACGCTCGAGCCCGAGCCCGAAATCCGAAATCGTGCCGGCATCGAAAGCCGGCACGACATTTAAGCGCGAACTGCCGCTCAGGCCTTCGGCATAGGCATTTCCTTGACGGTCGAGGAATCGGCAGGTGCGTCGCTGCCGAACCACTTCTTGTGGATCGCGGCCAGCGTGCCGTCCTTCTTCATCGCGGTCAGCGCGTCGTTCAGCTTGCCGAGCAGCGGGTGGTCCTTGGTCATCATCAGACCGTACTGCTCGCCGGTCTTGATGCGCTCTTTTACGGCGAGATCCTTCATCCTGGTGAAAGAATATTCCAGGCCCGGAATATCGCTGACCGCCGCATCGACGCGGCCGGAGCTGAGATCGAGCAGCAAATTCTGCTGCGTGTCGTAGCCCTTGACGTCACTGAACCCGTCCGCTTCCTGGTGGGCCTTGACCCAGGCTTCGCCGGTCGAGCCGGACAGCACGCCGACGATCTTGCCCTTGAGGTCGGCCTCGGCCTTGATCGGGCTGTCGGCCTTCGCGGCGATGCCCATGTCGGAATCATAGTAGGGCTGCGTGAACGACTGAGACTTCAGCCGCTCCGGCGTGATGGTGATCGACGAGATGGCGACGTCGATGCGCTTCGAGGTGGTGGCGGCGAACAGCGCCTGGAAACCGAGATCGGCGATATCAGTGGTCATGCCGATACGCTTTGCCGCCTCATTGATGATGTCGACTTCGAAACCCTCGAACGTGCCGCTCTCGTTCTTGTATTCAAAAGGCGGATTGGTCGGATAGGCGCCGACATTCAGCGCGCCTTCGGCGTAGGCCGGGCCGCCGGCGATGCCGATGGCAGCAGCAAGAAGCAGCAGGTTGCGACGGGTGAAGTTCATTTTCGTTCCCTCTGGTTGTGATCGGACGGGTTTGGCCCCGCACGGTTTTGATGCGCCAAGTGACGGGACTGCCGGAAAGCCCTCCCGGCACGGCAGTCGCAAGACATTGGATGCTATCTAAAGTACCGCGCTTTTCAAGGCGAAAGTTTTAAGCTTAAAAAATTGCCACGTGTTGCCGTCACTCCGGAATAACCGCCGTGGCCTGGATCTCAACCTTGGCGCGATCCTCGACCAGCGCCATCACCTGCATGGCGGCCATCGCCGGAAAATGCCGGCCGATCACCTCGCGATAGGCCTCTCCGATCCCCTTGAGATTGGCCAAATATTCCGCCTTGTCGGTAAAGTACCAGGTCATCGAGGTGATATGTTCCGGCTTGGCGTCGGCCTCGGCGAGCACAGCAACAATATTGGCCAGCGTCTGCCGCACCTGGCCGACAAGATCATCGGTCTCGAAGCGGCCCTGTCCGTTCCAGCCGACCTGCCCGCCGACGAAGACAAGCTGCCCACGCGCGGCGACGCCATTGGCATAGCCGACGGGTTTCGCCCAGCCTTCCGGCTGCAGGATGGTGTGCATGTCAAAACCTCCCAATGCTCAAATCCGGTCGCTCAAAACTCGAAGACAATAATTTTCACGCAAACTCCTGTCTCAGGCCGCTCCCATCACTTGCCGTGCAATCACCACCTTCTGCACGTCGGACGCTCCCTCGTAGATGCGCAGCGCCCGGATCTCGCGATACAGGCTTTCGACGATATGGCCCTTGCGGACGCCGTCGCCGCCATGCAGCTGCACAGCCTTGTCGATCACCTCCTGCGCTTTGTCGGTAGCGAACAGCTTGGCCATGGCGGCTTCGCGGGTAACCCGAGCCGCGCCCATGTCCTTGGTCCAGGCGGCACGATAGACCAGCAACGCGGCGGCATCGACATCCAGCGCCATGTCGGCGATGTGGCCCTGCACCATCTGCAGCTCGGCCATCGGCGCACCGAACAGCCTGCGCTCGGCCACTCTTGTGATGCTTTCGTCCAGCGCGCGCCGGGCAAAGCCGAGCGCCGCTGCGCCGACGGTCGAACGGAACACGTCGAGCACGGACATGGCGATGCGAAAACCGTCACCGGGTTTGCCGATCAGCGCCGAGGCTGGAATGCGTGCATTGTCGAAGGACAGCCGGGCGAGCGGGTGCGGCGCGATCACCTCCAGCCGCTCGGCAACGATCAGCCCCTCGGTTTCGGAAGGCACGACAAAGGCGGAAAGCCCCTTGGCGCCCGGCGCTTCGCCGGTGCGGGCAAAGACAGCATAAAAGTCAGCGATACCGCCGTTGGAGATCCAGGTCTTTTCGCCGGACAAGAGATAGCTGTCACCGTCACGTGTAGCCGTCATTTCCATATTGGCAACGTCCGAGCCCGAGCGCGGCTCCGACAGTGCGAAAGCCGAAATCGCCTTGCCGGCCCGTGTCTTCGCTAGCCAGCGTTGCTGATCTGGCGTGCCGAACAGGCTGAGTGCGCCGGTGCCGAGCCCTTGCATCGCGAAGGCGAAATCGGCCAGCCCGTCATGCCGGGCCAGCGTTTCGCGCGTGAGGCAGAGCGTGCGCACGTCGAGCGGTCCCGGATTGTCCACATCGAGCGCCGTCGGCTTCAGCCAGCCGTCCTGGCCGAGCTTGGCCACCAGCTCGCGGCAGGCCGCGTCGACATCGTCATGCGCGACCGGCAGGTTCTTGGCGCACCATGCCTCCAGCCGCTCCGCCAGATCGCGGTGGCGATCCTCGAAGAACGGCCAGGAGAGGAAGGAACGGTCAGGCATTGCTGCCTCCACAATTCTCCGGCCCTGGCGCTCCACGGCGCCCCCCTCTGTCCTGCTGGACATCTCCCCCTCTAGGGGGGAGATTGGCGGCTTCGCTGCCACGGCTCTCCCTGCGATGTTGGAGATTGGCGAAAGCGGGCCTGATATCCAATCTCCCCCCTTGAGGGGGAGATGGCCGGCAGGCCAGAGGGGGGTGCTGTCCCGCCAGCGTGGAAGCGATCATCTCAATTTCCCTCGAACACCGGCTTCTCCTTAGCCACGAAAGCCGTGTACGCCCGCTCGAAATCGCGGGTCTGCATGCAGATCGCCTGCGCCTGCGCTTCCGCTTCGATCGCCTGGTCGAGACCCATCGACCATTCCTGGTTCAGCTGCGTCTTGGTCATGCCATGGGCGAAGGTCGGGCCGGAAACGATGCGCGCGGCCATGTCGAGCGCGTCGGCCTCAAGCGTTGCGGTATCGACCAGCCGGTTGTAGAAGCCCCAGCGCTCGCCTTCCTCGGCACTCATCATGCGGCCGGTATAGAGCAGCTCGGCGGCGCGGCCCTGGCCAATGATGCGCGGCAGGATCGCGCAGGCCCCCATGTCGCAGCCGGCAAGGCCGACGCGGGTGAACAGGAATGCTGTCTTGGCCTGGGGCGTGGCGATGCGGATATCGGAGGCCATGGCGATAATCGCGCCGGCGCCGACCGCCACGCCATCGACCGCCGCAATAATCGGCTTGCCGCAATTCAGCATCGCCTTGACGAAATCGCCCGTCATGCGGGTGAAGGCGAGCAGCGCCTTCATGTCCATCTTGACCAGTGGGCCGATGATTTCGTGGACATCGCCGCCCGAGCAGAAATTGCCGCCATTGGGCAGGACCACCACAGCATCGACATCATCGGCGTAGACAAGGTCGCGAAATATGTCGCGCAATTCGGCATAGCTGTCGAAGGTCAGCGGGTTCTTGCGCTCTGGTCGATCGAGCCGGATCTTTGCGATCTTGCCTTCGACCTGCCAGAGGAAATGCTTCGGCTTGCGGCCGGCCAGCTTCGTCATTCCCGTCCCTCCCAATTGCTGCGGAAGGAGGTCAGCATGCCGGTCAGCCGGCGCGCCTCATCCTCGCTCACATTGCCCAGCAACTCGCCGACCCATTTCTCATGCGCGGCGGCGATCACGGCGAAAATCTTCGATCCCTCTTCTGTCAGCCGCACCATCGAGGTGCGGCGGTCGCCATTGCGTCGGGCCCGCATCACCAACCCTTCCGAGACCAGCCGGTCGATGATGCCGGTGACATTGCCGTTGGACACCAGCAAGAAGCGCGAAAGATCGCTCATCAGCATGCCCTCCGGCGCGCGGTAGAGCGCGGCCATCACGTCGAAGCGTGGCAGCGTTGTGTTGAACTCTTGCCGCAGTCGTTCGCGCAGCTCGGCCTCGATGGTGCGCGAGGCGCGCAGCAGGCGTATCCACAGCCGCAGGCGGTCCTTGCCGGGTCCGGACGGGGCGGGCAGGGGACCGGCTACCATGTCTCACCTCCGGAGATCGAAATCGTCTGCCCGGTAATCGACCGGGCGGCGTCGCCACACAGATAAAGTACCGCGGCCGCAATTTCTTCCGGCTGGATGAAGCGGCCTTGCGGGTTGGTCGCGGCTAGGCTTGTCCGTGCCTGCTCGGACGAGCGGCCGGTCGTTTGGACGATGCGCTGGACGGTGCTCTCCAGCATCTCGGTTTCGACAAACCCTGGGCACACGGCATTCACTGTTATGCCGGACTTGGCGGTCTCGACGGCGAGTGCCCGCATCAGGCCGACGACGCCATGCTTGGCGGCAACGTAAGCTGCGACATAGGGATAGCCTTTCAGTCCGGCGGTGGAAGCGACGAAGATGATACGGCCAGTCTTGCGCACCGCCATGCCGGCCAACACCGGCTTCACCGTCAGGAACGCACCGGTCAAGTTGACGTCGAGCGTGCGCTGCCAGTCTGCCAGCGAGGTCCGCTGCGCCGGGGCACTGCCGGACATGCCGGCATTGGCAACGACGATGTCGAACGCTCCGCGTGCCGCTTCCGCGGTCTCGTAGAGCGACGTCATCGACGTCTCGTCGGTGACGTCGGCGGCAATGGCGAAGATGGACTTGTTCTCCGCGGCGACCTCGGCAAGCGGCTCCACGCGCCGGCCGCAGATGGTCACGTCAACGCCCGCGCCGGCCAGCGCCAGCGCGATCGCGCGGCCGACGCCGGAGCCGCCGCCGGTGACCAGCGCATGACGCCCCGAAATCGTCGCCGCGGCACTCATACTTTCAACCCCGCTGCCGCTTCGCGTTCGGCCAGCCGGTAGAGCTGGTCGCGGCCGGGCAGATAGGGATCCGGCCATTTGACGCCGCGATCGCCAAGCGTGACGGCCGCGTGCAGCGTCCAATACGGATCGGCAAGATGCGGCCTAGCCAGTGCGACGAGATCGGCGCGGCCCGCCATCAGGATCGAGTTGACGTGGTCCGGCTCATAGATATTGCCGACCGCCATCGTCGCCATGCCGACCTCGTTGCGGATGCGATCGGAAAACGGCGTCTGGAACATGCGGCCATAGACCGGTCTTGCCACGGCCGAAGTCTGGCCGGCCGATACGTCGCAGATGTCTACGCCGGCCTCATGCAGCAGCCGCGCGATCTCTACGGCATCGGCCGGCGTCACGCCTTCGATGCCCAGCCAGTCATTGGCGGAGATGCGCATCGAGATCGGCTTCTCGGCCGGCCACGCGGCGCGCACCGCATGAAAGATTTCCAAGGGGTAGCGCATGCGGTTTTCCAGCGAGCCGCCATAGGAGTCGGTGCGCCGGTTGGTCAAGGGCGTGATGAAGGAGGACAGGAGATAGCCGTGCGCGGCGTGGATTTCGAGCATGTCGAAGCCGCAGCGCGCCGCCATCTCGGCCGAAGCGACAAACTGGTCGCGCACCATATCCATGTCGGCGCGGTCCATCGCCTTCGGCACCTGGTTTTCCCGCGACCACGGCACGGAAGACGCTGCCATGACGGGCCAATTGCCTGAGGGCAGCGGCACGTCGGTTCCCTGCCAGCCGAGCCTGGTCGACCCCTTGGCACCGGAATGGCCGATCTGGGCGCAGATCTTGGCCTCGGTTTCGGCATGGACGAACTCGACCAGCCGCTTCCAGGCGACCTCATGCTCGGGCGCATAGAAACCGGGGCAGCCAGGCGTGATGCGGCCCTCCGCGCTGACGCACGTCATCTCGATGTAGAGGAGACCGGCGCCGCCCTTGGCCCGTTCGGCGTAATGGGCGAAATGCCAATCGGTCGGACAGCCGTCGACCGCTTTGTACTGCGCCATCGGCGAGACGACGACGCGGTTCTGCAGCGCCATGCCGCGCAGCCGGAACGGCGCGAACATCGGCGCGCGACGCAGATTGTTGCCCCCGGCGCCGGCCTGGCGCTGGAACCACTCCTCGGCGCCGGCCAGCCATTCGGCATCGCGCAGCCGCAAATTCTCGTGACTGATGCGTTGCGAACGCGTCAGCAGCGAATAGTTGAACTGCACCGGATCGAGGCCGAGATAGCGCTCGACCTCCTCGAACCATTCGAGCGAATTGCGCGCCGCCGACTGCAGCTTCAGCACTTCGGTGCGGCGGGCGTCCTCATATTTGCTAAAGGCGGCCTCGAGGTCTGGCTCGGACTCGAGATAGTCGGCCAGCGCCACCGCGCTTTCCAGCGCCAGCTTGGTGCCGGAACCGATCGAGAAATGCGCGCTCGCCGCCGCGTCGCCCATCAGCGCCAGGTTCTTGTAGGACCAGCGTTCGCACAAGACGCGCGGGAAATTGATCCACGCCGAGCCGCGGATATGATTGGCGTTGGTCATCAGCGCGTGGCCGCCGAGATGGCGGGCAAAGATACGCTCGCAGACGGCAATCGATTCCTGCTGCGACATCGCGCCGAAGCCGAAGCGCTGCCAGGTCTGCTCGCTGCATTCGACGATGAAGGTCGCGGTATCGCTGTCGAACTGGTAGGCATGCGCCCACACCCAACCATGCTCGGTCTTTTCGAAGATGAAGGTGAAGGCGTCGTCGAATTTCTGGTGGGTGCCGAGCCAGACGAACTTGCATCTACGAATGTCGATATCGGGCTTGAACACGTCGACGAAGGCGCTCCGCGCTTTCGAGTTCAACCCGTCGGCTGCGACAACCAGGTCGTGCGTCTCCATATATGGCTTGGGATCGGCGATGTCGGTTTCGAAGACCAGCTTGACGCCGAGTTCGCGCGCCCGCCGCTGCAGCAACGTGAGCAGCCGCTTGCGGCCAATGCCGCAAAAGCCGTGACCGGTCGAGACCGTGCGCACGCCGTCATGGATGACGGCGATATCGTCCCAATAGGCGAAATGCTTGCGGATCCAGACGGCGCTGACCGGGTCGTTCTTGGTCAGGTTCTCCAGCGTTTCGGCCGACAGCACGACGCCCCAGCCAAACGTATCATCGGCACGGTTGCGCTCGAACACCGTGACCTCATGCGCGGCATCCCTGAGCTTCAGCGAGATTGCAAAGTAGAGCCCGGCTGGTCCGCCGCCGAGAACCGCAACTTTCATCGTGCGATCTCCTCTTCGCTTCTGTTTGTCGAGTTTACGCCTGAGACGGATTAATTCAAGCTTGAAGTTTCAGGATTGAAACAATCCGCCCCAGAAACCCAGCTTGCCGGCAGTCGGCTTGCGCAGGCCAGGGACGCCCCGGGCTATTTTTCCGGGTTCTTCGGGCTCCACAGCACCGTCTCCGCATCTTTTTCATAGGCCATGCCATTGGGATAGCTGATCGCTTCCAACTGCAAGCCCCAGGGCGCCTGGAAGTAGAGGATGGTCTGGCCGGCGGCCGGGCCTTCGGTAACGGGCAGCGGTCCCATCCGCGTCTTGACGCCCTTGCCGTCAAGATAGGCTTTTGCGGCGGCGATGTCGTCGACATAGAAGGCGATATGGAAGCCGCCTATGTCGCTGTTGCGAGGCGTCAGGTCCTTCTGGTCCGGCGCAGTGTATTTGAACAGCTCGATGTTCGACCCGTGTCCGCAGCGGACCAGGGTGATCTCCTCAATCACCGCCTTGGGATCGACGCCCAGCAGATCCTGCATGAATGTGCCCTTGTCGTCGGCGAACGGGCCGAACGACATCGCCTTCTTGCAGCCAACCACCTCGGTGAAGAAATCGACCGCCTGCTCCATGTCGGGGACGGTGACGCCGGTGTGGTCGTGGCCACGCATGCCGGGAATGGAACTGGCGTAAGCCGTGCCGATGCCTCCCAGCACGGTGGCGGTGAGCACTGCGTAGCGGATTGCATTCTTCATGTCAGTCATCCTCCGTCGCGGGACATTTTGCCGGGTGCACGCCTGAGGCCCGCTTTTTAGCGTGCGAATAGGATTGTGTTTCATGCCGGCGCCTTTGCGGCGGGAAGTAGCCAGGCATCATCGATCTCGGGCAGCGGAATGGCGGCGAGCAGATCGCGCGTGTAGCCCTGCTGCGGCTGCTCGAACAAAGCGTCGGTCGCGCTGGCTTCGACGATCGCGCCTTCGCGCATGACGATCACTTGCCGGCAGAGCCGCCGGATCACCGACAGGTCATGGCTGATGAAGGCAACGGTCAGGCCCATTTCGGCGGCGAGTTTTTCCAGCAGCGTCAGGATCTGTGCCTGCGTCGACACGTCGAGGCCTGAGACGATTTCGTCGGCCAGCACGAATTTCGGCGACAGCGCCAGCGCGCGGGCAAGGCCGACGCGCTGGCGCTGGCCGCCCGACAATTCATGACGATAGCGGCTGGCGAAGCCTTGCGGCAGGCCGACGCGCTGCAACGCCTCCGCGACACGATCCCTGAGGTTGTCGCCAAGCCCGTTCTGCTTGAGCGGTGCTGCGATGATGCTGAAGATGGTGCGGCGCGGGTTGAGCGACGACATCGGATCCTGGAAGATCATCTGCAGATTGCGGCGCAGCGGCCGGAGCTCGGCCTCAGGCAGATGTGTGATGTCGCGGCCGTCGAAAATGACATTGCCGGCGCTCGGCTCCAGAAGCCGCACTAAGGCGCGGCCAAGCGTCGATTTGCCGGAGCCGGATTCGCCGACGATGCCGGTCACCGATCCCTTTGGCAGGTCGAAATCCAGCCCTTTCAGGATCTCGGCCAAGGGCGCGCGGCCGATCAGCGGCTTGCGCGTCATGTCGGGCAGCGCGACCTTCAGCCCACGCACGGAAAACAGCGGCTCAGCCATGCTGGCGCCTCCAGGCCTGATCGGCGGCGGCGATCTCCGAAGCAAGCCCGGCCAGCACCGCCTCGTCCACCGGCTTCAGCGAGGCGAAGGGGTCGGTGTAGCGTGGCGTCGCGGCCATCAGAGCTCGCGTGTAGGGGTGCTGCGGAGCGGCGAAGAGAGCGGCCGTTTCGGCCTCCTCGACCACCTTGCCAGCATAGAGCACCGAGACCTTCTGGCTGATCTTGGCGACGACGCCGAGATCATGGGTAACGAACAGGATCGCCGTGCCGTGCTCGCGCTGCAGTTGCGCGATCAGCCGCAGGATCTGCTTCTGCACAGTCACGTCGAGCGCCGTGGTCGGCTCGTCGGCGACGATCAGCCTTGGTTCGGCAGCAAACGCCGCGGCGATCAGCACGCGCTGGCGCATGCCGCCGGACAGCTCGTGCGGATAGCATTTGAGGACACGCTCGGGGTCGCGGATTTGCACCTCGTCCAGCAATTGGCGGATGCGTGCATCGGCCTTCTCGCCGCACCAGCCGAGGATGCGCACCAGCCGGTCGGTCATCTGCGGGCCGATGCGGCGTGACGGGTTGAGTGCGGTCAGCGGATCCTGCGGGATCAGCGCCGTGCGCGCGCCGATCAGGGTGCGCCGTGCCTTGGCCTGCAGTTTGCCGAGGTCCTCGCCCTCAAGCAGCATGTCGCCTTCGACGATGCGCACGCTCGAAGGCAGCACGCCAAGCACCGCCTTGCCGATCATCGTCTTGCCGGCGCCGCTCTCGCCGACCAGCGCGCGCACCTCGCCGGGCTCGACGGCGAGCGACACCGAGCGCAGCACGCGCAAGCCATTAGGCAGCACCGCGCTAAGGCTGCGTATGTCGAGGCAGGGTTTCGCCAGCGCGTTCATCGCAGCACCGGATCGAAACGTGCCCTGAGGCCCTCGCCAAACTGGCTGAACGACAGCACCGTCAGGATCAGCGTGACCAGCGGGAACACCAGCACCCACCAGGCCTGATGGATCGACAGGCGGCCCTCGGCGATGATGCCGCCCCAGGTCGGGTCATCGGTCGAGATCGACAGATTGACGAAGGACAGGATCGCCTCGACGATGACGGCAATGCCCATCTCCAGCGACAGCAGCGCGACGACCGACGGCACCACATTGGGCAGCACCTCGCGCAGCATGATGCCGATGCGGCCGTAGCCGGCGATGCGGGCGTTCTCGACATAATCCATGCGCGACTGGCCCATCGTCTCGGCGCGGATCACCCGGCAGAAGCGCGTCCAGTCGATGACGGCAATGGCGATGATGACCGAGCTCAAGCCGGTGCCGAGCACGGCGACCAAAAGGATGGCAAACAGCACCGGCGGAAACGCCATCCAGACGTCGACGATGCGTGAGATGATGCGGTCGGCCCAGCCGCCGAAATAACCAGCGATCAGGCCGAGCGTCGAGCCGACCAGGCAGGCGGCAAGGGCTGCCGCGAAGGCGACGATGAAGGCGATGCGGGCACCGAAGATCAGCCGTGACAGAAGATCGCGGCCGAGGCTGTCGGTGCCGAGCCAGTAGCCGGGCTCAGCACCGCTCAGCCAGAACGGCGGCAGCCGCTCCAGCATCAAATCCTGCGCCAGTGGGTCCTGCGGCGCGACCAGCGGCGCAAAAATTGCGGCCAGCAGCGCAATCAGCAGCCATCCCCCGGCCAGCCATAGCCGGGCGCGCGAGCCATGTCTCGAAATGCGGGCCTCATCCATGGCGCAGCCTCGGATTAAGCAGGGCGTACATCATGTCGACGGCAAGGTTGATCAGCACAAACAGCAGCGCGAAGACCAGCACGATGCCCTGGATCAGCGGCAGGTCGCGGTTGATGACGGCATCGATCGCCATGTTGCCGAGACCTTCATAGGAAAACAGTCGTTCGACGATGACCGTGCCGCCGATCAGGAAGGTGAACTGCACGCCGACCAGCGTCAGCGTCGGCAGAGCCGCGTTCTTCAGCGCCTCGCGCAGGATGACCTGCGTTTCCGAAAAGCCCTTTACCCGCGCCAGCACGACGTAGTCGAGGTCGAGCACTTCCTTCAGCGACTGTTTCAGCAGCTGCGAGATGATCGCGGCCAGTGGCAGCGCCAGCGCAATCGCCGGCATCAGCATGTGTGCCAGCAGGTCCCTGGTCAGGTCGAAGCGCAGCCGTACGATGCTTTCGAACAGATAGAATTGCGTGGCGAAGGGCAGGTCGAGCTGCGGCGACACCCGGCCAGAAATGTCGAAGATAGGCACCAGCACGCCGAACAGAAGGATCAGCACCAGGCCCCACAGGAAATCGGGAATCGAGAGCGCCGCACCGCTGGCAATGTCGATGCCGGCTTCGACCGCGGTGCCGCGTTCGCGCGCGCCGAGGATCGCCGTCGTGCCGCCGATCGCCAGCGCCATCACAAGCGCGACGATGGCGAGTTCCAGCGTCGCCGGGAGGCGATTGAAGACCAGCCCAAGCACGTCCTGCCGCAGTGAGATCGACGTGCCGAAATCGCCCCTGACGACACCGGCCAGCCAGATGAAGAATTGCTGAACAATGGTCTTGTCCAGCCCGTAAAGCGCGCGCAGCCGCGCGATGTCGGCATCGGTCGCGCCGGGCGGCAGCATCATCGCGATCGGGTCGCCCGGGGCGACACGGATGACGATAAAGACGACGACGGCCACACCGAACAGCGTGATCGCCATCGTCAGAAGACGGATCAGGAATCTTTGCAGCAGCATGGTCGCCCGTGGCGGAAAATGCGCGCCGTCATTCCGGACGGCGCGCGACAAGCCGAAGACTGTCTCAGGCCGGGCTCATCAGCGCCGGCAGAAGTGCGCCCGACACATGCTGCACGACATTGACGCCCTTGGCATGCACGATCGGCTGCGCATACTGGATCAGCGGCAGCACATAGGCCTGTTCGGCGATGTATTTGTCGACGGCCTTCCAGCCGGCAATGCGCTTGGCCTCGTCCTTCTCGCCCCATAGTGGATTGATCATGTCGATCAGGTCCTGGCTGTCCCATACCGAATGCGGGCTTGGGCCATACATGGCAAAGCCGGTCGACGTGGTGGGGTCGCCGATGGCATTGCCCCAATTGTAGAAGGCCGCCGGCGCCAGCTTGTCGGCGGCGCGCAGCTCGTAGTGCTTGGCGATCTCGTAGACCTCGATCGTTGCCTCGATGCCGACCTTGCGCCACATGCCGACGATCGCCTGGATCATCTCGTAGTCCTTGGGCTTGAAGCCCTTGGTCGTCTGTATCGTGAACTTGACCGGCTTTTCCGGCGAATAGCCGGAGGCGGCCAGCAGTTCCTTGGCCTTGTCCGGATTGTGCTCCACCTTGATCGACGCATCGTAGGCCTCGTATTCCGGCGTCTCCAGCGTATCGATGGGCTGGCCGTAACCGCGCAGCAGCCGGTCGACCAAAAGCTTTTTGTCGACCGCCATCACCGCCGCCTGGCGCACGTTCTTGTCCAGCATCACGTCGATGTCGTTGAAGAAGATCATGCCGATGTCGGAGACGTTCTTGCATGAGCCGGCAAGTCCATCCTTGGCGATCAGGCGGTCATATTCCTCATAGGGGATTTCCAGCGTCACCTGCGAGGAACCGGACTCGATCTCGGCGACGCGGCTCGCCGCATCGGTGACGAACTTGATGGTTACGTTTTCGAAGGCCGGCTTGCCGCCCCAGTAGTTCGGGTTGGCCTTGAGCCGCAGGAAGGCGTTGCGCTCGAATTTGTCGACCATATAGGGCCCGGTGCCGATCGGGGCTTTCTCAAAACCCTCGGCGCCGACCTTTTCGTAATAGGCCTTCGGCATGATGTAGCCGGTCAGGAACGACATCCACTTGAAATACACCGGGTCGAATTGCACGACGTCGCCGGTGATCTTGTTGCCGTCGATCTTGAAGTTGTTGACGTTCTTCCAGACGAACTGGATCGGGTTGCCGGTCTTTTCATCGCCCGCCCGCTGCAGCGACCAGACCACGTCTTCGGCCGTGAATGGCGAGCCGTCATGCCAGGTGACGCCCTCGCGCACCGTCATCATGATCTTGCTGCGACCCTCGTTCCAGCCCCATTCGGTGAGCAGGCCGGGCGCGAAAGAAAGATCCGGCTTCTGCGGGATGAACTGGTCGAACACCGACTGGTAGAGACCCTGGATGGTCGGGTTGACCGCCGAAGGCCCGGTGGTCGGGTCCCAGGACGGCAAATTGACATTGTAGGCGATGGTCAGTTCGCCGGCAGCCTTGGCGATTTGCGGCAGGCCGAGCGCCGTGGCGCCAAGTGCGGCCGCGCCATATCCGAGCAATTCTCGTCTGTTGATTGTCATGGTCGTTCCCCTGTTGCTTTTATGCGCGGTGTCGTTGTCAATCGGTGGGTTCAGGCTCCTTGGGCAACCGCGCCTTGTCCTCCTTCACCCTAGATGAAAAATGGAGCCTACCTCCCGCCAAGTTGTTGCGCGAGCATGAAGCCCGACGCCGCCCCGGTGCCGGCGCCGGGCCATGTTGCCGCCCCGGTCAGGTGCAGATTGCCGACCGGCGTGTTCCAGCCAGCGTAACCGCGCGCCGGCCGGAACAGGAAATTCTGCGCCAGATGATGGCTGCCGCAGATCTGGTCGCCGCCGACAAGGTTCGGGTTCTCGCGTTCGAGGTCGATGGGCGAGAACACGGCGCGGCCGAGGATCTTCCGGCGAAGGCCGGGCGCATAGCGCTCGATAATGTCGAGGACGCGCTCGGCGTAGTGCTCCCTAGCCTCGTCCCAGTGAGCCGCCGCGATCGTGCCCGCCGCATCGCCTGCAATCTCGGCTGGCAGCATGCGCACCTGCACCCAAAGTACGTGCTTGCCGTCCGGCGCGCGCGAGGGATCGACGGCCGTCGGCTGGCCGACGACCAGCACTGGTTCGTCCGGCAGCATGCCTGACATCGCCTGCTGATAGGTCCGTGACATGGCATCGAGCGACGGCGAAAGATGCACATAGGCGAACTGCCGAAGCTCGGCGCCGGCGCGCCAGTCCGGCAGGTCGTCCAGCGCCAGATGGATCATCAACGTCCCCGGCGCGTGGCGGAATTTTTTCACGGCCGTGTCGAAGCCGGTGTCGCCCGATCCGTTAGGCAACAGTTTCCCGGTCAGCGCCTTGGGCGCGACACTGGCGATGACGGCCCTGGTGGCGGTGTGGGTCTCGCCGGAAGCGAGCCGCACGCCGGTCGCCTTGCCGGCCGAAACCGTGATCTCGGCGACATCAGCCCCGGTGACGATCTTGCCGCCGGCAGCCGTAAGCATGCCCGACAGGGCCCGGATAATCGTGTCGGCGCCGCCTCTGCCGAGCACCATGCCGAAGCGCTGGTTGGCCATGGATTCGAGGTAAGGGAACACCGCGCCGCCGGCGATATCCGGGGCGAAGTCGAGATGCATGCCCCAGGTGGCGAGCGTCGCCCTGACATGCGGTGACTGGAAAGTCTCCTCGAGCCAGGCGCGGGGTGACGAAAGCAGCAACCGACCAGTATCGAGCGTGCCGGCAAAACCCTTCTTGCGCCAGAGGTTCCAGGCGGTGCCGGCGAGCGCACGGCTGCTCATCGGCGAGCCCAGCAGCCGGAACAGATGCTCGGCCTCCGCCGGGAATGCCGCAACCAGACGGCGCCATGTCTGTGCGTCGGCGTCGGAAAAAGCGGCCATGCGCGAGGCGGTCTTTTCCAGGTCGCTGCTGACGCCGAACCAGCTTCCGTCCGGGAAGGCGCTGGCAAAGCAATCGGCCACCGGCGCGAATTCCAGCCCGTGGGTTTTCAATTCATTTGCATATTTCTTGTGAAAGGCCGAGCCGGCGAACAGGCTGAGATTCATCGCGCCGAAATCGTGCCGGAAGCCCGGAAGCGTCAATTCGCGCGTCTGGACGGCGCCGCCGATCGTTGCATTACGCTCGAAAACTGCCGTTTTCCAGCCTTTGAGCGCCAGATGCGCGGCGCATGCCAGACTGTTGTGGCCTGCCCCGACAAATATGGCGTCGAACTCGCTCACGCCCCGTCCCATTTCCTTTATGCTTAAAGATAATTGCAGATGCATATGTTTTCGTCTAGTAGGATATTAAGGGTCGCGAGAGCCTTCAGCACCATCGAGAAAGAGGGAACAGAGACCATGGACACACAACAACTTCTAGGCGAAGTCGCCGGCCAGCTGCTTTCAGGCGCCATCCAGGTGGTCGACCTGACGGCGCCGCTCGGGCCCAACACGCCACTGATCAAGCTGCCGCCGGAACTGGCGGTCGACACGCCGAAGATCGAGATCCACGCCATCTCCGCCTATGACAAGAATGGCCCGTGGTGGGCGTGGAACTGGCTCAAGCTCGGCGAGCATTCGGGCACCCATTTCGACGCACCCAACCACTGGATCACCGGCAAGGATTATCCGGACGGCGCCACCGACACCATTCCGGCGCAGAACTTCGTCGGCCCGGTCAACGTCATCGACTGTTCGAAGCAAGCGGCAGCTGATCACGATTTCCTGCTCACCGTCGATCACATCAAGGCATGGGAAGCCGAACATGGCGCTATCAACCCCGGCGAGTGGGTGGTGATGCGCACCGACTGGTATAAGCGCAACGGCTCGGAAGCCGAGTTCCTCAACGCCAATGAGACCGGACCGCACACGCCCGGCCCGACCGCCGAAGCCATCCAGTATCTGATTAGCAAGGACATCAAGGGCTGGGGCAGCGAGACGATCGGCACGGATGCTGGAAAAGCAGGGGGAATGGAGCCGCCGTTCCCGGCGCATAGCCTGATGCACAAGGCTAACCGCTACGGCCTCGCCAGCCTTTGCAACCTCGACCGGCTGCCGCCGAAAGGCGCGATCCTGATCGCGGCGCCGCTCAAGATCGAGCACGGCACCGGCAGCCCGATCCGCGCGTTGGCGTTGGTGCCAAGGCAATAGGGTAGCTGCGGTCTTCGGGAGAAGATCATGTGCGGAAGTGGCACTGTGGTGACGGAGTGGGAGCGGCAGCCTTGCAAAGCTGCGGCTCTACGGCGCCGTAGAGCGCCAATCTCTGCAATTGAACTCCTGCCGGCTAGGAGCACGCATCGATGAGCGCTCCCGATCACATCGTCGTCGGCAGCGGCATCAACGCGCTGGTCTGCTCGGCGATGCTTGGCGGCAAGGGGGCGAAGGTGCTGGTGCTCGAGCGCAACGACCGCATCGGCGGCTGCATGCGCACCGAAGAAATCACCGCGCCCGGCTTCATCCACGACGTGATGGCGACGACCTTTGTCCTGTTTATCACCTCGCCGGCCTATGCGGCGCTGGGCAAGGATCTGGCGCGGCACGGCCTGGAGTTTTGCAACACCTCCACGCCGACCGGTGTGCTGCGCCCGGACGGCAGCCATGCCGTCCTGCGCACCGATCGTATCGCCAATGTAGCGGCGATCAATGCGCTTGCCGCGGGCGACGGCGACCGGCACGCAAACGATGTCGGCGAGATCGAGCGCAACGCCGGTCTGCTGTTCAGACTGCTCGGTGGCAGCCTGTGGTCCTACCCGACGGCCAGGCTGCTGGCGGGTGAAGCCTGGCGGCGCGGCCCGCGTGGCCTTGCCGCCTTTCTCGGCAGCGCGCTGGTGCCGGCGCGCGGTTGGCTGGAAAGCACCTACCAGTCGGAAACCATGCGCGCGCTGTGGGCGCCCTGGGTGCTGCATGCCGGCCTCGGGCCTGAGGACGCGTTCTCCGGCCAGATCGCCAAGGTCATCGCCTTCGCGCTTGAGGCGGCCGGCGCGCCGATCGTCAAGGGCGGTGCCAGGAATCTGCTGGCCGCCTTCGAAGCCCTGATCAGGGAACGTGGCGGCGAAATCCGCACCGGCGCCGACGTCGCGGCTATTGTCCAAAGCGGAGGCCGCGCCGCCGGCGTGCGGCTGGCTTCGGGCGAAACGATCAACGTGAACAAGAGCGTCATCTGCTCGGTCACGCCAACCCAGCTCTACGAGCGGCTCCTCGGCGACGTGGCGCCGAAAGCCGACGTCGAGGCAGCGCAAAAATACCGCTACGGCAAGGGCAATTTCCAGATCCACTATGCCTTGGACAAGCCGCCAGCATGGCGCGGCGAGGGCCTGGACAAGGTCGCGCTGCTGCATCTGACGCCGGGGCTCGACGGCGTTTCGAAGGCCTGCAACGAAGCCGTGCGCGGCATGCTGCCGGAGGTGCCGACCATGTGCGTCGGCCAGCCGCACGCGCTCGACCCATCGCGCTGCCCGGACGGCAAGGCGGTCCTGTGGCTGCAACTGCCCGAGGCGCCACGGCATATCAAGGGCGATGCCGCCGGCAAACTGCAAACACCGGCAGACGGTCGCTGGACCGAGGCGCTGCGCGAAGCCTATGCCGACCGTGCCGAAGCGATCCTCGCCAGCCATATCGATGGGTTCAAGGACAGCGTCATCGCACGCCGCGCCTGTTCGCCGGCCGACCTGGAAGCGATGAACATCAATCTGGTCGGCGGCGACCCCTATGGCGGTTCCTCGACCATCGACCAGTCGTTCCTGTGGCGGCCGTTCAAGACGAGCCGCAATCACGCCACCGGGGTCAGGGGTCTCTACCACATCGGTGCCTCGACCCATCCGGGTGCTGGCTTGGGCGGCGGCTCCGGCTTTCTCCTGGCGGGGAGGCTGTGATGGAACAGAAGGTTGAAAAGCGCCAGCGCATCTCGACTTTGGGCCAGATCGGCCTGCAGCAATTCGCGCCCTATCTGATGAACCGCATCATGGGCCGCTACAACGCCACCTTGCGTGACAATTTCCGCAAGCAGGGCCTGACCATTCCGCAGGTGCGCACGCTGGCCGTGCTGTCGGTCACCGATGGCGTCACCGTCAACGATCTCTCGGTCTATACCGTCATCGAGCAGTCGACCTTGAGCCGGACGCTCGACACGCTGGAGGGGCAAGGGTTTGTGCGGCGCGAGCAGGGGGTCACCGACAGCCGTATCCGCCATGTATTCCTGACCGACGATGGCCGCGCCGAGTTCGCGCGCGCCTGGCCGGCCATGCACGACGCTTTCGAGGCAATGTTCGACGATGTCGACGATGTCGAATACGCGGCGCTGATCGCGACATTGCAGAAGATGCTGAAGAACATTCGCAAGCACGACATCTGATCTTACGCGCCGCCATCGGGGCGGTAACGGAAGGAGCCCAAAATGGCCGAACGGTCTTTTGCCAAGGAAGTCGAAAAGCTCAGGCTCGGCGCCGGCGAGGAGTTTTCCGGCGAAGGCATTCTCGCCATCACCAAGGCGCTGCTGCAATGCGGCGTCGGCTATGTCGGCGGCTATCAGGGCGCGCCGATCAGCCATTTGATGGACGTGCTGGCCGACGCGCAGGATATCCTGGGCGAGCTCGGCGTGCATTTCGAGGCGAGCGCCTCGGAAGCGACCGCCACCGCCATGCTGGCGGCATCGGTGCACTATCCGATCCGTGGCGCGGCCACCTTCAAGTCTACGGTCGGCACCAATGTCGCCTCCGACGCGCTCGCCAATCTCGCTTCCGGCGGCGTCACCGGCGGGGCATTGATCATCGTCGGCGAGGACTACGGCGAAGGCTCCTCGATCATGCAGGAGCGCAGCCACGCGTTTGCCATGAAGAGCCAGGTCTGGCTGCTCGACCCGCGACCGAACCTGCCGTCGATCGTCAAGGCGGTGGAGGACGGCTTCGAGCTGTCCGAGGTTTCCAACACGCCGGTCATGCTGCAGGTCCGTATTCGCTGCTGCCATGTCCACGGCCATTTCATCGCCAAGGACAACAAGCGCCCGGCAATGACTGTGGCCGATGCGCTCGAGGCGCCGCGCCGCGACACCGGCCGCATCGTGCTGCCGCCCGCGTCCTTCCTGCACGAGAAGGAAAAGGTGCAGAAACGCTGGCCGGCGGCGGTCGATTTCATCCGCGCAAACAAGATCAACGAGTTTTTCGGCTCGGAGCACGGCGCGGTCGGCATCGTCATGCAGGGCGGCATGTACAATTCGGTCATCCGGGCGCTGCAGCGGCTCGGCCTCGCCGACACTTATGGCGACACCGACGTGCCGCTCTATGTGCTCAACGCCGTCTATCCCTTAGTCGACGACGAGTTCCTGTCTTTCTGCGAAGGCAAGGACGCCGTCCTCGTCGTCGAGGAAGGCCAGCCCAACTACATCGAACAGGCCTTTGCCGCGATGCTGCACAAGGCCGGCCGCGGCACCAAGCTCGTCGGCAAGGAACATCTGCCGATGGCCGGCGAATACACCGGCCAGGTGATGCTCGACGGCATCGGATCGTTCCTGCGTGCCACCATCCCGCATCTGCTGCCAAGCGAGGTCCGCGCGCCGAACAAGATCGGCGACGGGCTCGACACCGCCGACCTGATCAACGTCGTCCCAGGCCGTCCGCCCGGCTTCTGCGTCGGCTGCCCGGAACGGCCGATCTTCGCCGCCACCAAGCTGGTCGAACAGGAGTTGGGCAAGCACCACATCGCCTCCGACATCGGCTGTCATTTGTTCTCGATCATGCCGCCTTTCGAGCTCGGCGCCACCACCATGGGCTACGGGCTGGGACCGGCCTCGGCCTCGGCGTTCAACTCGCCCGATGCCAAGCGCCGCTCGATCTCCTTCGTCGGCGACGGCGGCTTCTGGCACAACGGCCTGACCTCCTCGATCGGCAATGCCGTGTTCAACAAGAACGACGGCGTCATCGTCATCGTCGACAATTTCTATTCGGCCGCGACCGGAGGGCAGGACATCCTGTCGTCCCGCGCCGGCAACAAGACCAAGTCGACCAAGCACCCGATCACCGAGGCGGTGAAGGGCATGGGCGTCAAATGGCTGCGCCACATCGACCGCACCTACGACGTAACCAAGATGCAAGACACGCTGCGCGAGGCGCTGACGACGGACGAGAAGGGCCCGAAAGTCATTGTCGCCTCGTCCGAATGCATGCTCAACCGGCAGCGCCGCGAAAAGCCGCTGGTCGACAAGGCGATCAAGGGTGGGACGCGCATAGTCAAGCCGAAATTCGGTGTCGACGAGGATATCTGCACCGGCGACCATGCCTGCATGCGGCTGTCCGGCTGTCCGTCGCTGTCGGTGAAGTCGCTCGACGATCCGTTGCGCGACGATCCGGTGGCGCATATCGACCAAAGCTGCGTCGGTTGCGGCAATTGCGGCGAGGTCGCCGATGCGGCGGTGCTCTGCCCGTCCTTCTACCGCGCCGATGTCGTGCACAATCCGAGCCGCTGGGACCGTTTCCTTGAAGCCGCGCGTCGCGCCACGATCAGTCTCTTGCAGCGGCGCCGTGAAAGCCGGCGCCTGATATTCGCCGATGCTTGACGCCGTTCCATCAACCCGTTCAAAGGCCGGCGCGCCGGACGACGAGCGCGTCATCAAGCTTGCCGTGCTGGCGGTCGGCGGCCAGGGCGGTGGCGTGCTGGCCGACTGGATCACCGACGTCGCCGAGCGCAACGGCTACGTCGCGCAATCGACCTCGGTCGCCGGCGTCGCCCAGCGCACCGGCGCCACCATCTATTATGTCGAAATGTGCCGCGACACCGGCCGCCTGCCGGTCTTCGCGCTGTCGCCGTCGCAGGGCGACGTCGACATCCTGATTGCCGCCGAACTGATGGAGGCCGGCCGCGCCATCATCCGCGGCTTCGTCACGCCCGAGCGCACGACGCTGATCGCCTCGTCGCACCGCATCGCCGCGGTCTCGGAGAAGGTCGAGCCCGGCGATGGCCGCGCCTCGTCCTCGAAGGTGCATGCCACGGCGGAAGCCGCGGCCAAGCGCTTCATCGCCTTCGATATGGAGAAGATCGCCGCCGACAATGGCTCGATGATCTCGGCCAGCCTGCTCGGCGCGCTGGCCGGCTCCGACGCCTTGCCGTTCAGTCGCGAAAGCTATGAGCAGGCGGTCAGTGCCGGCGGCCGTGGTGTCAAGGCCAGCCTCGCCGCCTTCGGCGCCGCCTACGATCGGGCGCGCGGCATCGCGAGTGCGCCTTCGGGCGACAAGACTGCAGGGCCGGCGGCCGCTGAAACCGGCTCGGGCGCCGCGACAGAAGTCAGCGGCCCGGAAAGCCTGTTGAAGGGCTGGCAACAATTGGCGGCGCGCGTCGCCACGCTGCCTGTACCCGTGCGCGACATGGCGCTTCGCGGCCTGAAAAAAGTGGTCGACTATCAGGACGTTGCCTATGGCGGCGAGTATCTCGATAGGCTGGACCGGGCGGTCGTCCTGGACAGTGCTGCCCATGACTACGCGCTGTCGATCGCCGCCGCCAAGCATCTGGCCAACGCGATGTGCTACGACGACATGATCCGCGTCGCCGACCTGAAGACGCGCTCTAGCCGCGACCGACGCGTACGCCGTGAGGTTGGCGTCAAGGACGGCTCGGTCCTGCAGGTGACCGAATATTTCCATCCGCGCATCGAGGAATTCTGCGGCACGCTGCCGGCCGGGCTCGGCAGCTACATCGAGGCGCGGCCGAAGCTCGCCGCCTTCCTCGACCGCCGCATCAACCGCGGCCGCCATATCCGCACCGACAGTTTTGCCGGCTTTGCCGCATTGTGGTTCATCGGCGGCCTGCGCCGCTGGCGCCGCCGGCTGCTGCGCCACAAGGTCGAGACCGCGCATCTCGAGCGCTGGTATGCGCTGGCGCTCGGCCATGTCGGCGAGGACTACGCGCTTGGCACGGAGATCCTCAACTGCCGCCGGCTGATCAAGGGCTACAGCGACACCCACGCCCGCGCGCAGTCGAAATTCGACCGCGTGCTGTCGGCGCTCGACCTGGTCAAGGGCCGCCCGGACGCCGCAGACTGGATCCGGCGCCTGCGCGAAGCCGCGCTGAAGGACGAAAAGGGCGACATGCTCGACGGCGCGCTGAAGACCGTGGCGTCGCTGGGTGACAATCGGGTGAGCTGAGGCGCTCGTTCAACCCCGGCTGCAACTCAGTCTGTCGCCCATGTCGCCTTCGGCGCGGCAGTCTGCAGGGCAATTCTGAGGCCGATGATCTCGGCGATCGCAGCCTCCAGCACCAGGACGATCGTTTCCTTCGCCACATCATCGAAATTTTTGGCGACATAGCTCAGGTCGCTTAGGACATCGTCTTCCTTTTCCATTTTTCTCCCCTGTTGAACGTCAGGCCGGAACCGCCGACGATGAGATGTTCGCCGTGAGTCAAGATCGCAGCGCGGAAAGCGGGCGTATTTCCTTATTTATTTAGCATTCAAGCCCAAATAAGTTTCTGCGGGGCGGGCCCTACGCAAGCGATTCTAAATGCTGGGAAATTGTTGGTGCCGCTTAGGTGACTCGAACACCTGACCCCATCATTACGAATGATGTGCTCTACCAACTGAGCTAAAGCGGCCCGGGAAGCCGAGCTTCCAGGATGGGCTGCGTGATAGACGCAACCGGCCGCGAATTCAAGATGGCAGTCGCGATTTCAGGACGAGGCAATTCGTGCCGCCTCCGGCCGGGCGCAAGGGCAGCCGCCGCGCGGATCTACCATTGGCCGCGTGATGCCGCATCGGCACGCCGCGCGACCGCCACGTTGGCCGTGACCGGGAAAATCAGCGAAAAATGTTGATTCCTTTACCGAAAACCGCCGAAATGAGCTTTGTGCCCCTCGGCAAGGCAGAATGCGGCCGCTCGCTTGTTGATTGATTGGTCGCCTGCGGCTAACGATCATGGCAATGTGAGTGAAATTGCAGAGGGAATTCGCTTGGACGCGATCGAAAAAGCGATCCGCAACGCCTTCGAGAAAGGCAATGCCGACGACCGGGCGTTTCGCGAGCGGGTCTATCGATCGGCTTTCGCGGCACTCGACCGTGCCCTGCAGGCCAATCCAAACGTCACCGTGGAAGTCGCCATCAAGCGCCGCAAGGCGGTCCAGGCGAAGATCACCGAAATCGAATCGGAATTCCTGCCGGCGGTTGCCGACGTCGCCGCGCCGACCGACAGTTTGGAGGCAGCACCGGCGGTGGAGTCTCCGGCTGAAACTGAAACCGAAGCCGAAGCCGAGCCCACGCCCGATGTCGTCGTTGAGGGTCCGGCGGAGCCGCCCGAAGCCGATGCGCCGCGGTCGCGCGTCCTGCCTGTCGTCCCCGACATCATGCCCGATGCGCCTGTTGCCGAGGCGCCGGTGATCGACATGGGGGCTTCGGCTCCGACCGAAACCGACGATGCGGAAGTGACGCCCGACCGCGACGACCGGCGGGCGAGGCGGCGCCGCCTGCCCTTGACCGCGATCTTCTTCGGTGTGACGCTGCTCGCAGCCGCCGGCATCGGCCTTTATTTCGCCAACCAGACCGGCGTCTTCAAATCGGCGACCGAGCTCGACACAGCGCCACCGGAAGCGCCGCCAACGGTCGATGGCGAAGATTTCACGCCGGACGACACCGCTTCGCCGCCGAAGCAGGGCGAGCAGGACGAGGCGCGCGACTGGATCAACGTCTTTTCGCCGGGTGACCCGACGCAGGTCAATGCACCGTCGGACGCTAAGGCCGACGTTATCCAGGACGAAAGCGGTTCCTTCCTGCGCATCCGCTCGGGTGCATCCGGTTCGGCCATCAGCTTCGACGTCGGGCAAGGCGTGCTGGAAAAACTCGCCGGCAAGCATGCCACATTCGACATCATCGCGCGCTCCGAGGAGGGCCAGGAGACGCAGATTTCCGTCGATTGCAATTTCGGCGAACTCGGCGACTGCGGCCGCAAGCGCTATGCGGTCGGTCGCGAGCGCAATGAATATCTGTTCGACGTGCGCTTTCCCGACAAGCGTCCGGGTGCTGCCGGCACCATCGCCATCAATTCCGACTTCGACAAGCAGGGCAAGTCGGTCGACATCTACGAGATCCGCGTTTCAGTCGTTCCCTAAAGCACGTCGCGTTCGGACCGGCCTCATGCGACGCACTTTAGGTTCTTATTTTGATGCATGTCGTTACCGCAAAACCGCTGCACACTTTTTGCGCGACATGCATTAACTATCGAGCAGCGCCTGCAGCGTCTCGATGCGGTCGGCTTCCGCCGCCGGCTTGTCCCAGCGCAGCCGCGAAATGCGCGGAAAGCGCATGGCGACGCCGGATTTGTGCCGCGTCGAACGGTTGAGCCCTTCGAAGGCTACCTCAAGCACCAGCCCGTTCCTGCGGTCGGCACGCACCGAGCGGACCGGGCCAAAGCGCTCGATCGTATTGTCGCGGACATATTTGTCGATCTGCCTCAGTTCTTCGTCGGTGAAGCCGAAATAGGCCTTTCCCACCGGCACCAGCTCTTCCGATCCTTCCGGCCCGGACCAGACGCCGAATGTGTAGTCGGAATAGAAGCTCGAGCGCTTGCCATGGCCACGCTGGGCATACATCAGCACGGCGTCGACCGTGTGCGGATCGCGCTTCCATTTGAACCACGGGCCCTTCGGCCGCCCGGCCACATAGGGCGAATCCCAGCGCTTCAGCATGACGCCTTCGATGACCGGATGCAGCGGCTTGCGGCGCAATTCCTCGAGTGCCTGCCAGTTGGTGAATTCGACCAGCGGCGACAGATCGAAGCGGCTCGGATCGAGTGTCCTGACGAAGGCCTCGAGCCGGCCGCGCCGTTCGCGGAAGGGAAGTCCGCGCACATCCTCGTCACCAATCTGCAGCGCATCGTAGCAGCGCATGAAGGCGGGGTATTGCTGCTGGATCTTGGGTGACACGCTCTTGCGGTTCAGCCGCTGCTGCAGGTCCGAGAACGTGCCCGTCGCCTGCCTGGGGTCACCGACCAGAAGCTCGCCGTCGAGGGCGCCTGAAAAATCCATCGCCTCCGCAAGATCCGGAAAGGCGCCGGAGACATCGTCACCGGTGCGCGAATAGAGCCGGCGAATGCCGCCTTCGCAAACCGCCTGGACGCGGATACCGTCCCATTTCCATTCGGCCGCGTAGTCGGCCGGGTCGAGCTTTTCGAGGTCGCCGTCGCCGACGGCGTTCGACAGCATCACCGGCCTGAACAGCGCCAGCGCCGTCTTCCTGGGTTTTTCGGCCTTGCCTTCCAGCCAGGCGAACAGCCCGGTATAAGGCGGCGTCAGCCCGTGCCAGAGTTCCTCGATCTCGGCGATTTCGACCTTGCCGAAATCGGCCAGCGCCTGCTTGGCAAGCCGCGCCGAGACGCCGATGCGCAGGCCGCCGGTGACCAGCTTTATGATGGCAAAGCGCGCCGAAGTGCTGGCGCTGTCGAGCAGCCGGGCCAGCACCTGCGGCCCGTCGGAACGGCTCGCCGCCTGCAGCTTCGCCACCACCTCGGCCAGCGTCGGCGCGTGGCTCGCAATGTCGACCGGCGCTCGCGGCCAGACCAGCGACACGGTCTCGGCCAGGTCGCCGACATAGTCGTAGGAATAGCCGAACAGCACCGGATCCATGCGCTCGACGACCAGCGTCCGCAGCATCGCCGGCTTGATCGCGGCGATGGACAGATCGCCGGTGATGGCAGCCAGCGCCAGCCCGCGGTCCGGATCCTCGACGCTGCGGAAATAATCGGTCAAAAGCGTCAGCTTGCCGTTGCGCGACGGCGTCAGCACCAGCCGGTCGAGAAGCTCGGCGAAGCGGTTCATGAGCGGCGCGCCAATGGGAAAGGCTTGCGTTCTGTCGCGCCCCCCTCTGTCCTGCCGGACATCTCCCCCTCAAGGGGGGAGATTTGCTGTCGCGACTGCTTTCGCCAATTTCCAACGTTGCAGGATGAGCGGCAAAACCAAAGCTGCCGATCTCCCCCGTTGAGGGGGAGATGGCCGGCAGGCCAGAGGGGGGCGCCGTAGAGCGCCGTACCGGCGATTGCTGGATCCAAAAACACCATCAATCGCCCTCGTCCTCATAGCCGACGAGATGCAGCGGCCGGGCGGCAATGCCTTCGAGCTCGCACCAGCGCACCAGCGCCTCCTCGCGGCCATGCGTTACCCAGATTTCTTCGGCGCCGGTCTCCTTGATCGTTGCCGTCAACTCGTCCCAGTCGGAGTGATCGGAAATGATCAGCGGCAGTTCGACGCCGCCCTGCTTGGCGCGCTGGCGGATGCGCATCCAGCCTGAGGCGAAGCACGACATCGGATCGGGAAAACGCCGCGCCCAGCGATCGGCGAAGGCGGATGGCGGGCCGACGACGATGGCGCCGGCAAAGTCGCTTTTTTGGCCGGTCTCGACGGTCGCCGGTTCCAATGTGCCGAGATCGATATTCTGGCTCTGGTAATACTCGCTGAGCTTGGCCAGCGCGCCGTGGATGTAGATCGGCTTTTCGTAGCCGGCATCGCGCAGCAGCCGCATGACGCGCTGCGCCTTGCCCAGCGCATAGGCGCCGACCAGATGCGTGCGCTCGGGAAACTGCTCGGTCGATTTCAGCAGCCGGGCGATCTCCTCGGTATCGGGCGGATGCCGAAACACCGGCAGACCGAACGTCGCCTCGGTGATGAAGACGTCGCATTTGAGCGGCTCGAACGGCTCGCAGGTCGCGTCCTTCTGGCGTTTATAGTCGCCGGACGCGACGATGCATGTGCCCTGATGCGCGACCTTGATCTGCGCCGAGCCCAGCACATGGCCGGCCGGGTGAAAGCTGACGGCCACACCGCCAAGCGCAATCGTCTCGCCGAGCACGGCGGCTTGCGTCGTTCCGGCAAAACCTTCGCCGTAACGCAGCCCCATAATATCGAGCGTCTGCTGCGTCGCCATTACCGAGCGGTGGCCGGAGCGGGCATGGTCGGAATGGCCATGCGTGATCAGCGCCCGGTTGACCGGCCGCACCGGGTCGATGAAGAAATCGCCGGGCGGGCAATACAGCCCTTCCGGCCGGGGATGAAGCAGGTCGCTGGCGCGCATGGCCCCAAGATAGGCGCTAATTCCGGCGCGGGAAGCCTGTTGTAAGTCACTGCTGACTCCAGCATAGAGCGCAAGCCGGCTGCAAACACCCGGCGGAACCCGATCGCATGAAACCGCTCCAGACCTCGTCCGGCGATTTGACCGCCGACCGCCGCGCCGCCTATGCCGAAATGCTCCATGCATCCGGCGATCATGCGGCAGCGGCGGAATTGCTGCGCGGCGCGCTCGAACTGACACCGCACTGGGCGGCCGGATGGTTCCGTCTCGGCGAGATGCAGGAGGCGGCAGGCGCGCGCGATCTCGCCGCGCAGGCCTGGACGACGGCGCTGCGGCTGGACCCGGCGGACAGGCTCGGCGCGGTGCTCAAGCTGCAATTGATCGGCAGGGCAGCGGCGGCCCCGGCGCCGCCCAGCGCCTTTGTCGAGACGCTTTACGACCACTATGCCGGGAGCTTCGAGGGTGAGCTGGTCGACAGGCTCGGCTACCGTCTGCCCGAATGCCTCGACCGCGCCATCCGGGCAGCACGGCCGGGCCGGTTTTCGCTGGCGCTCGATCTCGGCTGCGGCACCGGCCTCATGGGCCAGAGGCTGCGGCCGATCGCCGATCGGCTGGAGGGCTACGACATCTCGGCCGGCATGCTGAGGCAGGCGCGCGCCAAAGGCGTCTACGATCTGCTCGTCAAGACGGACCTGCAGGATTTTTGCTATTCTGGCCCGAAAGCCGATCTGGTGACGGCGGCCGATGTGTTCATCTATGTCGGCGCACTCGACACGGTGGTGAACAAGATTGCCGGAATGCTTGCCAGCGGCGGTCTGTTTGCGTTCTCCGTCGAGACGCTCCTTGGCGGCCACTCGTCTGGCAGCGGTGATTTCGCCTTGCTGCCGTCCCGCCGCTACGCGCATTCCCAGAGCTATGTAGAGCGGGTTCTGGACGCCAACGGCTTTTCGGTCCTGTCGCTGCAGGCAACAATCATCCGGCAGGATCGCCGCCAACCGGTCGAAGGGCTGGCCGTAGTGGCAAGCTTGCTTTCCGGCCGCGTAAAATCTGGCTAAGACTTCTGCCGCTGCGCATGAGAAGCCGCAGCTGCGAAAGACAAGGAGCACGTTCATGCGCTGGAACATGACGGTCTTGGCATCTTGCCTGGCGATGGCCGGCTGCGTCGGCAATTCGATGTCCGAACGGCAGGACGAAAACGTCCAGTCCTCGCTGCAGTATGACAAGGTGCCTTGCGATCAATTGCTGGCGGAACGAAACGGCCTGGCGCAGCAATATCATCTGCCGGTGGACGCCAAGCCGTCCTTCTCCAACCCGGCGACGGGCTTTGGCCCGTTCACGCCGGATATGCGCTCGAAAGCCAAACGCGACGCCGACCAGGCAAGCGGCAAGATCGACGCCATGAACCGGTCGATCAGCCGGCGCGAATGCGGCAAGCCGGCCAAGCAGAACAAGCTCGGCCTGACCTGACCGGATCCTAATCCGCTACCTTCCATTGCTCGCGCGAGGCGCTGGCGGGATAGACGCCGAGAATGCGCATTTCGCGCGAGAAAAAGCGCAACTCGTCGAGTGCCAGCTTCACCAGCGGATCGTCGGGATGGCCCTCTATGTCGGCGTAGAACAGCGTCGCCGTAAACGCGCCGAGCTGGTAGCTTTCCAGCTTGGTCATGTTGATGCCGTTGGTGGCGAAGCCGCCCATCGCCTTGTAGAGCGCCGCCGGCACATTGCGCACGCGGAAGATGAAGGTCGTCATCATCCTGGCGTCGGCCGAGGGGCGCTCGGCCCATTGCTTGTTCTTGGTCAGCACGACGAAGCGGGTGACGTTGCTGTCGGTGTCCTCGACATTCTCCTCGATGATGTCGAGTCCGTAGAGGGTCGAGGCCAGCGCCGGCGCCAGCGCGGCCATGGTGCGGTCCTTCATCGCGGCGATCATCTTGGCGGCGCCCGCGGTGTCGCCGGCAACCGTCGCCTTCCAGCCGTTCTTGCGGATGTATTTGCGGCATTGGCCGAGCGCGTGGATGTGGCTGTGCACGGTCCGGATCTCGTCGCGCCTGACGCCGGGCAGCACCATCAGCTGGAAGTGGATCGGCAGAAAGTATTCGCCGATGATGTGCAGCTTCGATTCCGGCAAGAGGTGATGGATGTCGGCGACGCGGCCGGCAATGGTGTTCTCGATCGGGATCATCGCCAGATCGGCCTTGCCGGTCTCGACGGCGTTGAAGGCGTCCTCGAAGGTCGGGCACGGCAACGGCTCCATTGACGGGAACATGTTGCGGCAGGCGGTGTCGGAATTGGCGCCCGGCTCGCCCTGGAAGGATATTTTGTTGGTCTTTTCAGGCATGCGCAGAGTCTCGGGAATTGGGAAGAAATTGTTAGTTGGAAAGGAGCGCCCTGGCGCGTTCGAGATCGCCCGGCGTATCGACGCCAAGCGGCACCGACTGCACGATCTCCGCATCGATGCGCATGCCAGCCTCAAGCGCCCGCAATTGCTCCAGCCGCTCGCGGCGCTCCAGCGGCGACGGCCTTAGCGCAACGAAGCGTTCGAGTGCGGCGCGGCGATAGGCATAGAGGCCGATGTGATGGTAGAGCGGGCCTTCGCCCCAAGGGGCGGTGGCGCGGGTGAAATAGAGCGCCCTGAGCCGCGTCGTCGAGAGTGGCGAGCCGACCAGCTTGACGACGTTCGGATTGGTCTTTTCCTCGTCGCGTACGATCTCGACGCAGAGCGTGGCGATGTCGACCGCTGCGTTCTCGAAAGGCTTCAGCGCGGCGCCGATAACAAGGGGGTCGATGGTCGGCAGATCGCCCTGCACATTGACGATGGTCTCGACGCTGTTGCCAGGGTCGAGAATGGTCAGCGCTTCGAATATGCGGTCGGAACCGGTTTCGTGGTCCGCCCGCGTCATCACCGCCTCGAAACCATGCGCGCGCACCGCCTCCGCAACGCCTTGCGTATCGGTGGCGACGACGATCCGGCCGAGCCCGGCCTCGGCAGCACGGCGAGCGACGTGGACGATCATCGGAGTGCCGGCAATGTCGGCCAGCGGCTTGCCCGGCAGGCGGGTCGAGGCCATGCGGGCCGGGATCAGGATGAGCGTGGACATGAGGCGGGCAGGGGCTCGAAAAAGAGGAGGACAAAGTGGCAAAAGGTCTCACTGGCAGCGCCCTTATAGGTGTTGCAACGCCGGAGCAAAAGACCTAGTTTCCGCGCGATTTGGCCGGTTCCACCGGGTGGATCACGATACCGACGGACGGAGTGGACGGATCGGTCCGCCGGAAAGGGAGCCTGGGGCGTATGGATTCCAACGAAGTCAACAAGCTGCTCGCCGGTCTCCTCGGAACCGTGTTCATCGTCTTTTCAGTTGGCATCGTGTCCGACGCGCTGTTTGCCTCGCCGGCGCCGGAAAAGCCCGGCTTCGCCATCGAGGCGACCGAGCCCGCCGAAGGCGGCCCGGCCGCTCCCGCCGCGGCCGTGAAGCCGATTGCCGAGCTGCTGACCACTGCCAACGCCGAAGCGGGCGCCGCCATCTTCAAGAAATGCCAGGCTTGCCACTCCGGCGAAAAGGGTGGCCCCAACAAGGTCGGCCCCGATCTCTGGGACATCATCGACCGTCCGGTCGCCGAGCATGAGGGCTTTGCCTATTCTGCCGGCATGAAGGAGTTCTCCAAGGGCGGCAGCGAGAAGTGGACCTATGACAATCTCAACCACTTCATCACCTCGCCGAAGAAGTTCGTGAAGGGCACCGCGATGGGCTTCGCCGGCCTGCCGAAGGATGAGGACCGCGCCAACGTCATCGCCTATCTGCGCACGCTGTCGGACAATCCGAAGCCCCTGCCGGCGCCCGGCGCCTCGGCCGAAAATGAGCCCGCCAAGCCGGCCGAAGGTGCGGCCCCTGCCAAGCCGGCAGAAGGCGCGGCGCCAGCCGCTCCGGCCGCACCCGCAAAATAACAAAACCGTAATGACATAATCCTTGAAAAAGCCGGGTTCAGCCCGGCTTTTTCGTTAGGAAAAATGCATAAGCGACGACAAAGCCGCTCGGTTGCGGTTTTCAGCGCCGCCAAATGATCTAGATTGGGCCCAGACGCTATGGTGACGGCGCTATATCGCGAAGAGGAGAACGCATGACGGTTGGCCGAGCGCGGACGCTTCTGAAATCGGTGCTGATGCTGGCTGCTTTTGCCGGCGGCCTGCAGGCGGCCTTCGCGGACGAATGGCGCACGACCTCGTCGCTGATCGGCGAATCCAAATACGGCGATAATTTCCAGCACTACGATTACGTCAATCCGGATGCACCGAAGGTCGGCACAGTGAACTCAGTGGTGCTCGGCACGTTCGACAGCTTCAATCCTTACATCGTGCAGGGTTCGCCGGCCGCCGGCTTCGCGCAGTTCGGCGGCGGCCTGCTCTACGACACGCTGATGGAGCAGGCGACGGACGAGGGCAGCACCAGCCATACGCTGATCGCCGACGGCTACAAATATCCGGCCGACTATTCCTCGGCGACCTACCGGCTCGATCCACGGGCCAAATGGCATGACGGGCAGCCGATCACCACCGAGGACGTGATCTGGTCGTTCCAGGTGCTGAAGGCCAACAGCCCGATGTACAGCCGCTATTTCGAAAACGTCACCGACGCCGTCGCGGTGTCCGACCGCGAGGTCGAATTCCACTTCAGCCAGAAGGGCAACCGGGAGCTACCGAAGATCATCGGCGATCTCGTTGTGCTGCCCAAGCACTGGTGGGAAGGCACCGACGCCAACGGCAAGAAGCGCGACGTCACAAAGCCGACGCAGGAGCCGCCGCTCGGCTCCGCCGCCTACAAGATCGCCAGCTTCAAGCCTGGCTCCGAAATCATCTGGCAGCGCGTGCCCGATTACTGGGCGGCCAAGCTGCCCGTAAAAATCGGCCGCGAGAATTTCGACAGGCAGCGTTTCACCTATTTTCTCGACGACAATGCCGCCTGGCAGGCCTTCACCAAGGGCGGGCTGGACGACATCAAGCCGGAGAACAGTTCGAGGCGCTGGAACACGGCCTATAATTTCCCGGCAGTTCAGGCCGGCGACGTCATCAAGAAGGAATTCAAGACCGCGTCGCCCGAACCGATGCAGGCCTTCATGCTCAACACCAGGCGCCCGCTGTTCCAGGATCGCCTAGTGCGCGCCGCGTTGATGTATCCGTTCGATTTCGAGACGATGAACCGGACCCTGTTCTTCGGTTCCAACACCCGCACCAGCAGCTATTTCCAGGGCACCGAACTGGCCTCGAGCGGCCTGCCGCAAGGCAAGGAACTCGAAATCCTCGAGCAGTACCGCGACAAGCTGCCGCCTGAAGTCTTTACCCAGGAATTCAAGCTGCCGGTCTACGACAACCCGCAGGCTGAGCGCAAATACCTGAAGACCGCGGTCGATCTGTTCGCCAAGGCAGGCTGGATCATCAAGGGCGGCAAGATGGTCAACGCCAAGACCGGCGAACCGTTCAAATTCGAGATCCTCGGTTGGAACGACACCGACCAGATCATCGCCAGCCCGTATATCGCCAATCTGCGCAAAATCGGCGTCGACGCAACGCTGCGCCTGATCGACCAAACCCAGTATATCAACCGAGTCACCCACTTCGACTTTGACGTGGTCACTTCGATACTCGGGCAGTCGGACTCTCCCGGCAATGAACAGCGCGATTTCTGGAGTTCCAAGGCCGCCGATTCGCCGGGATCGCGCAATTACGCCGGCATCAAGAATCCGGTCGTCGATGCGCTGGTCGACCGCATCATCTTTGCCACCGACCGCGACGATCTGGTTGCCGCCACCCATGCGCTCGACCGGGTGCTCCTGTGGAACTACTATGTCGTGCCGCAATATTACCGCGCCGTGGTTTGGCTGGCCTACTGGAACAAGTTCGGTATGCCGGAGAAACAGCCCGCCTATAGCGGCGTCGACCAGAATTCCTGGTGGATCGATCCGGTCAAGGAAAAGGCGCTGGCGGCCAAATACAAGAGTGGCAATTGATGGCGTCGCTGCCCCGTCGCGATTTCCTGGCCCTTGGCGGTGCGGCCGCCGCTGCGGCGCTGCTGCCCGGCCGCGCTTTCGCCGGCATCCCGACCGGCGTGAAACTGCACGGCCTGTCGGCCTTCGGCGATCTTAAATATCCTCCGGATTTCACGCATTTCGACTATGTCAATCCAGACGCTCCCAAGGGCGGCCGGATGAATTTCGGCCCACCGAACTCCACCCTCAATCAGAGCTTTCTGACTTTCAACACGTTGAACTCGCTGGTGTTGAAGGGGGATTCGCCGCCGCGCACCGAGCTCTGCTTCGATTCCCTGATGGCAAGGGCAGTCGATGAGCCGGATGCGGTCTACGGCCTGCTTGCCGAATCCGTAACTTTGTCGCAGGACCGCAACGGCTTCCGCTTCAGCCTGCGGCCACAAGCGCGTTTCCATGACGGCTCGCCGGTGACGGCCGAGGACGTTGCCTTCGCATTGAACCTCTACAAAGACCGGGGACATCCGAACCTTTCCCAAGCGCTGCGGCATATGACGGATGCGGTCGCAATCGATCCGCTTACTGTCAGCCTTACCTTCAACGGCAAACAGTCGGCGCAGAATATCCTCGCGATCGCCATAATGCCGATCGTGTCCAAAGCCTTCTATACGGCCAATGATTTCGACGCCTCGACGATGACCCCGCCGCTCAGCTCCGGGCCGTACAAGATGGGACGGGTCGTGGCCGGGCAGACTATCGAATATGAACGTGTCGCCGATTATTGGGGGCGCGATCTCGCCGTGAACCGCGGGCTTAATAATTTCGACCGTATCCGTATCGATTTCTATCTTGATCGCCAGGCAGCGTTTGAAGCGTTCAAGAAAGGCGATACGCATTTTCGCGAGGAATTCACCGCGCGGGTATGGGCGACCGGTTACGACTTTCCGGCCCTGAAGGACGGCAGGGTCGTCAAACGGGAATTTCCCGGCGAGAAATCGCCCGACATGCAGGCTGTCGCGCTGAACCAGCGCCGGCCGCAATTCCGCGATGTGCGCGTGAGACAGGCGATCGCCTATTGCTTCGATTTCGAATGGACCAAGCGGGTGCTGTTTTTCGGCTCCTACGAGCGCTCGCAATCGAACTTCGAACGATCGGACTACAAGGCCGAGGGCCTGCCCTCGCCCCAGGAATTGAAACTGCTGGAGCCGTTTCGAGCCGAGTTGCCGCCGGAAACCTTCGGCGAACCGGTGGTGCAACCCGTCTCGGACGGTTCCGGTCACGACCGTAAGGTGCTGCGCGAAGCTTCGAGACTGCTTGCCGAAGGCGGCTGGAAGCGAGCGGGCAATTTCGTCGTCAATGAGAAGGGCGAGCGACTGCGGGTGGAAATGCTGGCCGAGGACGAGGGTCTCGTTCGCATTTTCGCGCCGTGGTCCGAGAATATGAAGGCGATTGGCATCGACGCTTCGATCCGGCAGGTCGATTCGACGCAATTTGAAGCGCGGCAAAGCAACTACGATTTCGATTTCAACATGCTACATTGGTTGATCGGGGCGACGCCTACTGCCGACGGCCTGGAAATCCTCTACAATTCCCGGATGGCGAAAACGCCGGGGATGCGCAACTATCCGGGTACGGAAAGCAAAGCCATCGACGCGCTGATCGAGGCAGCCGGCAAGGCGCAGAGCCGGATCGAACTCGTCACCGCGCTCAACGCGCTCGATCGGGTCTTGCGCGCGCGGCTAGACTGGATTCCAACATATCATCTGGCGAATCACCGGGCAGCCTTCTGGGACATGTTCGGCTTTCCCGCTCAAAAGCCGGATTACGACTTTCCGGTCGAGACGCTGTGGTGGTTCGATAAAGACAAGGCGGCAAAGATTGGCAAAGCCTGAGATTTTTGCACAAGCGAGGCAGGGAACCTGATGGGCGCCTATATACTGCGCCGCATCCTTTTGATGATCCCGACCCTGTTCGGCATCATGGCGGTGTCATTTGCCGTCATCCAGTTTGCTCCAGGCGGGCCGGTCGAGCAGGTCATCGCCAGGCTGACCAACCAGGGCGGCAGCGATCGCCTCGGCGGCGGCGGGGGTGATGCCGGCGGCGCCAATTTCGATGTCGCCGGTGACGTCGGGTCGAAATACCGCGGCGCGCAAGGGCTCGACCCGGAATTCATCAAGAAGCTGGAGAAGCAGTTCGGCTTCGACAAGCCGCCGCTCGAGCGCTTCGGCATGATGCTGTGGAACTATCTCCGCTTCGATTTCGGCGACAGCTATTTCCGCGACATCTCGGTGCTCGACCTGATCCTGGAAAAGATGCCGGTGTCGATCTCGATCGGGCTGTGGATCACGCTTTTGTCCTATCTGATCTCGATCCCGCTCGGCATCCGCAAGGCGGTCAAGGACGGCTCTACCTTCGACGTCTGGACCAGCGGCGTCGTCATCGTCGGCTACGCCATTCCCGGGTTCCTGTTCGGCATATTGCTGATGGTGCTGTTTGCCGGCGGCTCGTTCTGGGACTGGTTTCCGCTGCGCGGCATCACCTCCGACAATTGGGACCAGCTGTCGTGGCCGGCGCGGATCGTCGACTATTTCTGGCATATGACCTTGCCGCTGACCGCGCTGGTGCTGTCGGCCTTCGCCACGACGACGCTGCTCACCAAGAATTCCTTCCTCGAGGAAATCCGCAAGCAATATGTCGTCACCGCCCGCGCCAAGGGCCTGTCGGAGCGGCAGGTGCTCTATGGCCACGTCTTCCGCAACGCCATGCTGATCGTCATCGCCGGTTTTCCCGGTGCTTTCATCTCGGCCTTCTTCACCGGCTCGCTGCTGATCGAGAACATATTTTCGCTCGACGGCCTCGGCCTGCTCGGCTTCAACTCGGTGGTGCAGCGCGACTATCCGGTGGTGTTCGCCAATCTCTACATCTTCTCGCTGCTTGGCCTGTTCGTCGGGCTGCTGTCCGACCTGATCTACACCTGGGTCGATCCGCGCATCGATTTCGAGCGGAGAGACGTCTGATGGCGCGGACCATGGCCGAAACGGCGCCGGCTCGGATCGCGCGGCCCTTTCTGTCGCCGCTCAACCAGCGGCGCCTGCAGAACTTCAAGTCCAACCGGCGCGGCTACTGGTCGTTGTGGATATTCCTGTTCCTGTTCGTGCTGTCGCTGGTTTCGGAATTGGTCGCCAACGACAGGCCGATCATCGCCTCCTACAAGGGCGAGATCCTGTTTCCGGTCCTGGTCGCTTATCCCGAGGAGAAGTTCGGCGGCTTCTATGCCGTCACCGACTACCGCGACCCGGTGATCCAGGACGAGATCAACGCCAATGGCTGGATGGTCTGGCCGCCGGTGCGCTACTCCTACCAGACCGTCAACAACGCTATTCCCGAAGCAGCACCGACCAAGCCGTCCTGGCTCTACGACAAGAAGACGCGCTGCAACCAGTATCCGAAAGGCGAGGCAGACCCCAATTGCAACGTCGGCAACTGGAACTGGCTGGGCACCGACGACCAGGCCCGCGACGTGCTGGCGCGCGTCATCTACGGCTTCAGGATATCGGTGCTGTTCGGCCTGATCCTGACCGCCGGCTCGGCGCTGATCGGCGTGGCGGCCGGCGCTCTGCAGGGCTATTTCGGCGGCTGGACCGACCTCCTGTTCCAGCGTTTCATCGAGATCTGGTCGGCGATCCCGGTGCTGTACCTGCTCTTGATCGTCGCCGCCATCCTGCCGCCTGGCTTCTTCATCCTGCTCGGATTGATGCTGCTGTTCTCCTGGGTGGCACTGGTTGGCGTGGTGCGGGCCGAGTTCCTGCGCGCCCGTAACTTCGAATATGTCAATGCGGCGCGCGCGCTCGGCGTGTCCAACGTCACCATCATGTTCCGGCATCTGCTGCCCAACGCCATGGTGGCGACGCTGACCTTCCTGCCCTTCCTGCTCAGCGGCTCGATCTCGACGCTGACCTCGCTCGACTATCTCGGCTTCGGCCTGCCGCCCGGCGCCGCCTCGCTGGGTGAGCTGTTGAAGCAGGCGCAGCGCAACCTCAACGCGCCCTGGCTCGGCATTTCCGGCTTCGTCGTCATCTCGCTGATGCTGTCGCTGCTTGTCTTCGTCGGCGAGGCCACCCGCGACGCCTTCGATCCGCGCAAGACGTTCAGATGAGGGCGATGCAGGCTGGCATTCGGCATGTTATATTCCGGAAATGGCAATGAATAGGATCATCCTTGAACACTACCCGGCATCGAAGCTTCCGGATGAACTGCGAAAAGGCATAGCTCCGAGCGCCTCGGTCAAAGTGACGGTGGAGGAGGAGGCCAACAGGCCCCTTGGCCGCGAACAATTGCTTGAACTCATGCGGGATGCTCAGGCCAACGCGCCGGGAACAAGCCTCGACGAGGCTGTCGCGCGTGTTCGTGCCCTCCGCGATGAGTGGGAGGATTGATGGCTGCAGTCCGGCTTTATGTCGACACCAACATTTTCATCTATGCCTTTGAAAACAATGATGCGCTTGCAAAAAAAAAGCTTCAGCTCATTTCACTGAACGAGGGCAGAAAGCAGCCTTTCCTGGCGACGAGTGAGATCGTGCTCGCGGAGTTGATGGTCGATTCCTTGAGAAAGAACAATGAGCGACTGATCGAGCTCTACGACAATATTTCAATCGGCAATGCCTTCATCTCAATTGGGACGATAACTCGCGACGTTCTCTGGCACGCAGCACAGTTACGTTCGGAATTCCTTTCCTTGAGATTACCAGACGCGATCCATCTTTCCACAGCGATGCACTTCGGCTGCACACAATTTCTGACCGCGGATACCAGATTGAAAGAAACCTATTCTATCGTACCAAATCGTCTCGTCCCACCTCAAATGGCAGCCAAAATTTCGATCATACGACCGGAAATTTCCGCCTTGGACAGGGTTGTCGCGGAAGTTGAGCTATGACCGCCCCTCTCCTTTCGATCCAGGATCTCAGCGTCGCTTTCACGCAAGGCGGCAACCAGTCGATCGCCGTCGACCATATCTCCTTCGACCTCGCCAAGGGCGAGACGGTGGCGCTCGTCGGCGAATCCGGCTCCGGCAAGTCGGTCACCGCGCTATCGGTGCTGAAGCTGCTGCCCTATCCGACCGCCAGTCACCCGTCGGGAAAGATCCTGTTCCTCGGCGCCGACCTGCTTGCCACGGACGAGAGAGACTTGCGCCGCGTGCGCGGCAACAAGATTACCATGATCTTCCAGGAGCCGATGACCTCGCTCAACCCGCTGCATACGATAGAGCAGCAGATCGTCGAGGTATTGAAGCTGCACCAGGGCCTGGGGGATCGCAAAGCCAAGGCGCGCACGCTGGAACTTCTGCACGAGGTCGGCATCCGCGAGCCGGAGAAGCGGCTCGACGCCTATCCGCACCAGCTTTCCGGCGGCCAGCGCCAGCGCGTCATGATCGCCATGTCGCTGGCCAACGAGCCTGAACTTTTGATCGCCGACGAGCCGACGACGGCGCTCGACGTCACCGTCCAGGCGCAGATCCTCGAATTGCTGGCCGGCCTGAAAAGCCGCAAGAACATGTCGATGCTGTTCATCACCCACGATCTCGGCATCGTCAGGAAGATCGCCGACCGGGTCTGCGTGATGACCAAGGGCAAGATCGTCGAGACCGGCCCGACCAAGGAGATATTCGCCAATCCGCAGCACGCCTACACGCGGCATCTGCTTGCCGCCGAGCCGAAAGGCAAGCCGCCGGCGGCCAACCAGGCCGCCAAGCCGGTGATGGTCGGCAAGGACGTCAAGGTCTGGTTTCCGATCAAGAAGGGCTTCTTCCGGCGCACCGTCGACAATGTGAAGGCGGTCGACGGCATCGACGTCACCGTGCGGGCCGGTCAGACGCTTGGCGTCGTCGGCGAATCCGGCTCAGGCAAGACGACGCTCGGCCTGGCGCTGGCCAGGATGATCTCGTCGACCGGGAACATCCAGTTCAACGGACGCGGCATCGATCAGTTGTCCTTCAACGAAATGCGGCCGCTGCGGCGCGAGTTGCAGATCGTCTTCCAGGATCCGTTCGGTTCGCTGAGTCCGCGCATGTCGGTCGCCGAGATCATCGAGGAAGGGTTGAAGATCCATGAGCCGAAGCTGTCTCCTGATGCGCGCGACAGCAGAGTCGTCGACGTGCTCGGGGAAGTCGGCCTCGATCCGGCGACGCGAAACCGCTATCCGCACGAATTCTCCGGCGGCCAGCGCCAGCGCGTCGCCATCGCGCGCGCCATGGTGCTCAACCCGCGTTTCGTCATGCTGGACGAGCCGACCTCGGCGCTCGACATGAGCGTGCAGGCGCAGGTCGTCGACCTCTTACGCAGCCTGCAGGCCAAGCACGACCTCGCCTACCTCTTCATCAGCCACGATCTGAGGGTCATCCGCGCGCTCGCCAATGAAGTCATCGTCATGCGCAATGGCAGGATCGTCGAGGCCGGCCCTTCCGAACAGATTTTTGGCCACCCGCGGACCGACTATACAAAGGCGTTGATCTCGGCCGCTTTCAAGATCGAAACTGCGCCGGTCGGCATCGTCAGCGAGTAGATTTTCGCCAGAGATCATGCACAAAATCAAAACGCTGCCGCGCCCTTGCACATCGGGACGCGAACGCTGTTGGTAAAAAGGGAAAAACAATCCGCAATGGAAAAAGGCCGCATCCTGCTTGCCCTCACCGGTATTCATCCGCTGCGCTGGCGCGAACTGCTGTCGGCGGAGCGCGAGGTGGTGCTCGAGCCGAATGGCGCCGGCGATCCCTCGATTACCTATGCTGTGGTGTGGAAACAGCGGCCGAACCTGTTGTCGTCGCTGCCCAATCTGCGCGCCATCTTCTCGATCGGCGCCGGCGTCGACCACATCTTCGCCGATCCCACCTTGCCCGACGTACCGGTCGTCAAGGTGGTGGCCGACAACCTGACCCAGTACATGACCGAATACGTCGTCTGGCGGGTGCTCGACCACCATCGCCAAGGCATGCTCTACCGCGCCCAGCAGCAGAAGAAGATCTGGCATGAGCCGCAGCAGCGGCCGGCCAGCGACATCTCGGTCGGCATTATGGGGCTCGGCACGCTTGGCCGCGCGGCGGCATCGGTGCTGTTGTCGCTCGGCTTTCCCGTCACTGGCTGGTCGCGCAGCGATCGGCCGATGCAAGGTGTCTCGACTTACGCGGGCGAGGCCGGCCTGATCCCGTTCCTAAACGCCACCGACATCCTGGTGGTGCTGCTGCCGCTGACACCACAGACGCACGGTATCATCAACCACGGCGTGCTGAAGGAGTTGCGGAAGCGCAACGGCCTCGGCGGCTCAGTGCTGATCAATGCCGGGCGCGGCAGGCTGCAGAAGGACGCCGACATTTTGCGCGCGCTGGACGACGGCACGCTGAAGGAAGCCAGCCTCGACGTTTTCGAGGTCGAGCCGTTGCCGAAGACCAGCCCGCTATGGAGCCATCCGAAAGTGTTCGTGACGCCGCATGCGGCGGCAACCTCCGATCCGGTCCACCTGGCGCCGATCATGCTGCGTCAGATGGATGCTTTCGAGCGCGGCGAAGCGCTGGAAAATGTGGTGGATCGCGACGCCGGGTATTAATTTTTTAGAGCGCCGCTTTCCAGTCTCAGCCCCAGCCGAGCGGCACGTAGTCGATCTCCATAAACGCCTCGACTTCCGGGATCCAGCGGTCGCGGACGAAGGCGACGTGGTCGGGATGGTCGTTGTAGCCGGAATAGGCCCGCTGATCGGCGAACTCCATCGAGAAGCCGAAGCGGTAGTCGTTCTTGGGACTGACCTGCCGCAACTGCTCGAAATGCGTGACGCCCTTTATCGCCGTGAGAATCCTCTTGGCGTCGGCGAGGAACCGTTTTTCCTCGAGCGAATGCGGCGGGTGTTTCAGCGTGAACACGACGGTGTGACGGATCATTGTTTGCTCCTGCGATGTCTTCGTGTCACGCGCTGTCGGCCCAGGCGCGGATGAGGTTATAGGCGATCGCGCCTTTCGGCGGCGTCACCAGGCCGCCCGGATGTTCCCTGGCCAGCATCGACAGCACCTCGTCGCGAAAGAACCAGCGGCAATCTTCCAGCTCGTTGAGGTCGGGCTGGATATCGTCGTTGAGCGGTTCGCCGAAGCAGCCGATCATCAGCGAGTAGGGGAACGGCCAGGGCTGGCTGGCGTGGTAGACGACGCGGCCGAGCCTGATGCCGGCTTCCTCCAGCGTTTCGCGCCGCACCGCCGCCTCGATCGTCTCGCCCGGCTCGATGAAACCGGCGAGCGCCGAATACATGCCGGGCCCGAAATGCCGGCCGCGGCCGAGCAGGCATTTTTCGCGTGTTGCCGTCAGCATGATCGCCACCGGGTCGGTGCGCGGAAAGTGCTCCGTACCGCAGGCCGGGCAATGCCGCTTGTAACCGCCCGCCCGCATCTCGGCTTCGGTGCCGCATTTGCTGCAGAAGCGATGGCTGGCATGCCAGGCGAGCAGCGCCGCCCCTTGCGCCAGCGCGCCGGCCGCCGCTTCGTCGATCAGCCCCTGCATATAGACCGAGCGATAGTCGATCGCCTTGATCGTCTCGGGAAGCTGCTCGGGCTCGACCCCGGCCGGCACCGCCAGCACCGGGCCGCTTTCGGAAAAACCGAGCAGGACGCCGTTTTCGAGCGATGCCTCGAGCGGCCGGCATTCGGCCACGCCGAACCAGGGGTCGAATGCGCCTTGCGCAAGCTTCAGATAGAGCCGGCCGCCACGCATCAGCAAAAGCCGCGCCGAGGGATCGGCGAGTGCCTTTTCGACGGAATCGTCGGCGCGGCTTTCGGACTGCCGGTCGATAATGTTGCCGGCGAAGCCGACGAACTGGCTCGGCTCGCGCAAGGGCGCGTCAAACAGGCGAAAGCTCATGCAGACTCGGGAAGGTTCAAGGTGCACACGGGAGAGGCTTATAGCGCTGCCTTGATCTTTTCCGCAAACTTGCGAAGGTCGGAGCGCTGATAGGGCTCGCGCAGGCCGTGCCCCCACACCGGGCCGGGCCAGCCGGGATCGCCTTCCGAGCGCGCAATGACGTGTACATGCAATTGGCGCACGATGTTGCCGAGTGCGCCGGTGTTGATCTTGGTGCAGCCGGTCACCCGCTTCAGCGCCAGCGCCACCATGTTGGTCTCGAAGGTCAGCATCGCCTGGTCCAGCGGCGTCATGTCGTGGATTTCCTCGATGCCCGGCCGCTGCGGCACCAGCAGCAGCCATGGCCACCGGCGGTCGTTCATGACGCGCAATTCGCACAGGCCGAGCCACATCAGCTGTTCGCTGTCGGCTTCCAGCTGGGCGTCAAGCGTGAATCCGGCCTTGAGGCCCGGCAGCATCGGCGTTTCCCTCACTTTTTGACGTTTTTTGACCTCCATCGACGCTAGAGCGGCTTCCGAAGGGCCGCAAGGGGCAGCAACCAACATTGGCCGTCGCGGCGCTGATTGTGCGCGAAGAAGTGAGGGCCCGGGCAAATTGCATCAGGTTGGCGCTGCCCCGCCGAGGTCGACGATTTTTGATCGCGGCCACATTTTGTTCTTGCTTTGTGCCGGCAGCTATGCTACTAATCTCGCTATGGTGATTATTCGCACCAGCGACCCGCCCGCCGAGGCGGGTTTTTGGTTTCAGCTTTCGCCGTCGCTCAAGGCCCCTATCATCCGCACTTGCATTTCATCGCCGGATTGCCGATATGGAGGCTGGGAGGTTGGTGGTGGACGGTCCACTCGCCAACCGGGTCAGGTCCGGAAGGAAGCAGCCCTAACGAGCCCGGAACGGGTCATTGTTCCAGCCTCCCGCCTCTTCGCCTTTTGCCCCGACATTGACGGCGCCAAGCCGTGCGGGCGAAACTATGCGCAGGAATCGGCCGCCTCCAGTGGCAGCCCTTGGAGCTTAACGGGCGAATGAGCGAAGCCGGAAACGAGGCCGGGAAATTGGACAAGCCTGCCGCCTACCGCGTGCTGGCGCGCAAATACCGACCGTCGAATTTCTCCGAACTGATCGGCCAGGAGCCGATGGTCCGCACGTTGACCAATGCCTTTGCCACCGGCCGCATCGCCCAGGCCTGGATGCTGACCGGCGTGCGTGGCGTCGGCAAGACGACGACCGCGCGCATACTCGCGCGGGCCCTGAACTACAAAACATCGACCGTCGACCAGCCGTCCGTCGACCTTGCCGTGCTCGGCGAGCATTGCCAGGCGATCATGGAAGGCCGGCATGTCGACGTCATCGAGATGGACGCCGCCTCGCATACCGGCATCGACGACATCAGGGACATCATCGAGCGTGTGCGCTACGCCCCGGTGTCGGCGCGCTACAAGGTCTACATCATCGACGAAGTGCACATGCTTTCCAACCAGGCCTTCAACGGCCTGCTGAAGACGCTGGAAGAGCCGCCGCCGCACGTCAAGTTCATCTTCGCCACCACCGAAATCCGCAAGGTGCCGATCACCGTCCTGTCGCGCTGCCAGCGTTTCGACCTCAGGCGCATCGATGCGGCAATGATCAAGGCCGACCTTGCCAGGATAGCCCGTCTGGAGGGCATCGAAGTCGAAGACGATGCGCTGGCGATGATCGCGCGCGCGGCCGAAGGCTCGATGCGCGATGCGCAGTCCATCCTCGACCAGGCGATCGCCCATGGCGGCGGCGCGGTCAGCGCCGAAGCGGTGCGTGCTATGCTCGGCCTTGCCGACCGTGCCCGCATCGTCGACCTGTTCGAACATGTCATGAAGGGCGACGTCGCCGCCGCACTTGCCGAATTCCGTGCCCAGTACGATACCGGCGCCGATCCTGCCGCGGTGCTGACCGACCTTGCCGAGTTCAATCATCTGGTCACCCGTCTGCGTTTCGTGCCGGCTGCCATCGACGACGCCTCGCTGTCCGAGGACGAGCGCCGGCGCGGCGCCGATTTCGCCAGCATGCTGTCGGTCAAGGTGCTGTCGCGGACGTGGCAGATGCTCTTGAAAGGTATTCCCGAGGTGCAGACCTCCAACCGCCCGGTCAGCGCCGCCGAGATGGTGCTGATCCGGCTGGCCCATGCCGCCGACCTGCCGACGCTGGACGAGGCGCTGAAATCGCTGGAGAACGGCGTTTCGCTGCCAGGCGCCGCGCCGCGCGTGAATGGCGCGCCGGCAAGCCCCGGCCCCGCAAACCATGCGCCTGCAAGCGGTGGTGCCGGTGCCGTGGCGCAGGCGCGAATGCCGACGGCCAATGGCGGCGCCCAGACAATGCGCCTGGTCGAGACGATGCGCCTGGTCGAGGCCGAGCCCGTGCCGACCAACTTCGTTGCTCCGCCGGAGCCGGCGGTCGAGGCGCCGCCGGTGCCGGTGAAATCGCTGGCCGACATTGTCGCCCTTGCCGACGCCCAGCGCGACATGGCCTTCAAGGTGCTGGTGAAGCGTTGCGTGCGCCTGGTGCGCATCGAGCCCGGTCGTATCGACGTCAGCCTGACCGACGATGCGCCGAAGATGTTGCTCAATGATTTGACCGCCAGGCTGCGCGCCTGGACGGGCCGCAACTGGCTGGTGTCGCTGTCGAAGGACGAGGGCGGCCAGACCTTGGCCGAGATGGAATCGACAAAACGCGAAAACGCCTTCCTCGATGCCAAGAGCGACCCGACGGTCGCCGCCATCCTGGCGCGCTTTCCCGGTGCCAAGATCATCGACGTGCGCATTCCCGACTCGCCGGAAGCCGACGAGGCCGAAGTGCCGGTCGAGCCGCCGGCCGACGATGACGAAACCTGAACAACCAGCACCAGCTGCAAAGGACAGTGCGATGAAAGACCTTCTCGGCATGATGGGCAAGGCAAAGGAAATGCAGGCCAAGTTCCAGGCCATGCAGGATGAGATCGCCACGCTGGAAGCCACCGGGCAGGCGGGCGGCGGCCTGGTCAGCGTCACGCTGACCGGCAAATTCGAGATGAAGTCGCTGAAGATCGACCCGGCGCTGTTCAAGGAGGACGAGGTCGAGATTCTCGAGGACCTGCTCCTCGCTGCCCACAACGACGCCAGGACCAAGGTCGAGCAGACCATGCAGGAAAAGACCAGAGCGCTGACCGCGGGACTGCCGATCCCGCCGGGAATGAAGCTGCCGTTCTAAGGTGTGTTGATATCCAGGTGATGCCGGCCTGCAAACGGCGGCTTCCTGCGCTTCCGGTGCTCACGAAACGTACGCTCCGCTCCGGTTCTCGGAAGCCCGCCAACTGTGTCTATTGGGCAACTCACCACACTTAATAACGCTTTAGCCATCTTTTTGCCTGAAAGTGTCTCATTCTTGCCGCAACCAGGGGCGGGCTGGCAGCAGAATTGAGGGGACACCTGTTGATCTCTACCCGATGGAAGACGCCGTTGCGGCTCGGCGTCGTTATCTCGCCGCTGTTTTTGGCCGCTTGCAGTCAGACCGCCTCGCACGGCATGTCCAGCCTGACCGATGCCATTACGCCGAGTTTCCTGAGCTCGCGCTCCTACAATTCCACGCCGAAGGAGAAGGAATGCCTGGAGCGGGCAATGTTCTTCGAGTCCAACCGCTCGAGCCGTGACGGCATGATTGCGGTCGGCACCGTGGTGATGAACCGGCTGCGGTCCGGCAAGCACGGCAGCACCATCTGCGAAGTGGTTGGCGAGCGCGGCCAGTTCGCGCCGGGCGTCATGACACGGCCGATGAATTCGAAGGCGATGCCCGACGTCGAGGAGGCCGCCGAGGCGGTGCTCAAGGGCGAGCGCAAAGCCAAGCTGAAGAACACCATGTATTTCCACACCGCCGGCCTGCGCTTCCCCTACACGAACATGCACTACACCATGGTCGCCGGCGGCAATGCCTTTTATGAAAAGCGCGGCCGCAACTGGCAGCCGCTGCCGGACGAACCGGTGGTCGCCATGGCCCAGGCCAAGCCGCAAGCGCCTGCCGCTCAGGCCATACTTGTCGCCTCAGCGGAGCCGGCTCGCGAGGTCAAGCCGACATTCGCCAAGGCAACCTATGCGACCGCCGCTGCATCGCTGCCGGCAAAGCAGACAAGGGTGACCGCCGGAATGGCGACCCCGGAGAAGGCGACGGCGGAGAAGCCGATGCTTGTGGCGCTGCAGGAACCAATGCAGGAGCCGGATGCGGCCCGTTTTGGCGGAACCGTGAGCGAGCGGCCTGTCACCTCCTTCCAGGCTGCGCCGGCAGAGCCGACAATGTCGTTCGAGGCGACGCCCGAGAACACTGACGCCATCGGCGCGATGATCGCCGGCCAGACCCGGCCACTGGAAGAAAACTGAGGACGGCAGCACTGGCCGCGACGTCGGCCTTCCCTTCTCCCACAAGGGGAGAAGGGAAGAGCGGAGCCCCTGGCCGCTCAACTGTTCCAAAGCGTGCGGAAAAATCCTAAACCGGTGCGATGTCGAAGCGAATCGCCGGTCCCGAGATCGAACGCCTGATCCAGCTGCTGGCCAAGGTGCCGGGGCTCGGTCCGCGTTCGGCACGCCGCGCCGCGCTCCACCTCATCAAGAAGAAGGAACAGCTGCTGGCGCCGCTCGCCGCCGCCATGAGCGAGGCGGTCGACAAGGTGCGCATCTGCTCGACCTGCGGCAATGTCGATACCTCAGATCCATGCATGATCTGCACCGACCCCCGCCGCGACCCCACTACGCTCATCGTCGTCGAGGACGTGGCCGACCTTTGGGCGCTGGAGCGGGCGACAGCCATGAACGTGCGCTACCATGTGCTCGGCGGTACGCTGTCGCCGCTCGACGGCATTGGTCCTGATGAGCTAAACATCCGTTCGCTGGTCGATCGCGTCGCCGGCGGCGAAGTCAAGGAAGTGATCCTCGCCGTCAACGCCACGGTCGAGGGCCAGACCACCGCGCACTACCTCACCGACCAGCTTTCCGGCTTCGACATCAAGGTGACGCGCCTGGCGCACGGTGTTCCGGTCGGCGGCGAACTCGATTATCTCGACGAAGGCACGCTGGCCGCCGCACTGAAGTCGCGGACAGTGTTTTGAGGCGAGTTGCGGGGAGAGTGCTTCCGAGATGATTGCGTTCCGTCGCGCCCCCCTCTGTCCTGCCGGACATCTCCCCCTCCAGGGGGGAGATCGGCAGCCTCGACATGCCCGCCAAACTTGCGACGTTGAAGATTGGCGAACACAGACGCGACAGCCAATCTCCCCCCTGGAGGGGGAGATGTCCGGCAGGACAGAGGGGGGCGCGACAGGACGCCGAGCTCGCACACTAGCCTGCCTCTCGTTTCTAGCAGCCCTACTTGGGTTGATCCTCGCCACCCCGGTCTCCGCGGCAAAGATCGACGACCAGTTCCGCGCCTGGCTTGGCAACGACCTCTGGCCCGAAGCCAATGCCAAAGGCATCTCCAGGAAAACCTTCGATGCCGCCTTCGAAGGCGTCAAGCCGAACCTGAAGCTGCCCGACCTGGTGAAGCCGGGCGAGAAGGCGACGACGCCGCAGAAGCAGCATCAGGCCGAGTTCGGTTCGCCGGGCGCCTATTTCGCTGAAAAGATAGTCCGAGCGGTGACCGCCGGCGGCGGCACCCGCGAGGCGACCAATGCTAGGACTCTTGCCGCGATCGAGAAACGCTACGGCGTGCCTGGCGAAGTGCTGCTGGCGATCTGGGGCCGCGAGAGCGGCTTCGGCGCGGCGAAGATGCCTTATGACGCCTTCGAGGTGCTGGGCACCAAGGCGTTCATGTCGACCAAGAAGGAATTCTTCCGCACCGAGCTCTTGGCTGCGCTCGAGATCGTCGAGCGCGGGCTTGCCCCGGTCGGCGCGATGAAATCGTCTTCGGCAGGCGCGCTTGGCCAGCCGCAGTTCATGCCGACATCGTTCCTCAAGCATGCCGTCGATTTCGACGGCGACGGCCGCACCGACATCTGGAATTCGACGCCCGATATACTGGCATCGATCGCCAATTATCTCGTCCATTATGGCTGGGTCAGGGGCCGCGGCTGGGGCTTCGAGGTGACTGTGCCGGACAGCGTCTCGTGCTCGCTCGAAGGTCCGGACCAGGGCAAGAAGATTTCCCAATGGGCTGATATGGGCATCAGGCGTGTGTCGGGTAAACCGTTCCCGGCGAGCGAACTGAAAGCCGAGGGCTTTCTTTTGATGCCGGCCGGGCGTAGCGGCCCGGCCTTCATCGTCACCCCCAATTTCTATGTGCTGAAGCAGTATAACACCAGCGATCTCTATGCCCTGTTCATCGGCCATGGCGCCGATCGCATCGCCCATGGCGACAGCAATTTCTCGGGCAATTGGGGCGCGGTCGGCGGGCTCTACCGCTCCGACATCGCCGCCCTGCAGCGGGCGCTGGAAGCTAAGGGCTACGATGTCGGCAGCGCCGACGGCCTGCCTGGCTTCAAGACGCGCCGCTCGATCGGCAAATGGCAGGCCAGCAACGGCCGTTCCGCTACCTGCTTTCCCGACGCCGACCTGGTTACCGCGCTGAAATAGCCGGATTTTCGCACCGCCGGTCTGGCCCAATCGACCGTTCTGCAAATGCTCGTTGCCGCGCTCGAAACCGCCGGATATGGTGAACCGGAACCGCACAAAAAATTGCCAAGACAACGGTCCGGGGATCACCGTTCGACGCGGCAAGAAATGCCACAACCCTGAGCCGGGAACTCAGGTCAACAAAAACAGGGAACAGTTAAAATGATGATGGAAAAGTTTGCTCTACGCTCCCGCTTCTTGCTCGCGGGCGCGGCCATGTCCGCGCTGCTTCTGGCCGGTGCGCCTGCCTTCGCGGTCACGCCCGCCGACACGCTGGTCGAGGGTTTCGCCATCGACGACATCATCACCATGGATCCGGGCGAAGCATTCGAATTGTCGACCGCAGAGGTCACCGGCAACACCTATGATCTTCTGGTACGCCTCGACCTCAGCGACACATCCAAGGTCAAAGGCGATCTCGCCGAAAGCTGGAGCGTCTCCGACGACGGCCTGACCTACACGTTCAAGCTCAAGCCCGGCCTCAAATTCGCCTCCGGCAATCCGATCACAGCGGCGGACGTCGCCTATTCGTTCGAGCGCGCCATCAAGCTCGACAAGAGCCCGGCCTTTATTATCGGCCAGTTCGGTATCGATGGCGGCAACGTCACCGAGAAGGCCAAGGCCGTTGATGACACGACGTTCCAGTTCACCGTCGACAAGGCCTATGCGCCGAGCTTCGTGCTGAACTGCCTGTCGGCGACGGTCGCCTCGGTCGTCGACGCCAAGCTGGTCAAGGAGCATGTCGCCGCGGTCACGCCGAGCGCTGACTACAAATGGGACAATGATTTCGGCAATGCCTGGCTGAAGACCGGCTATGCCGGCTCCGGTGCCTTCAAGCTGCGCGAATGGCGCGCCAACGAGGCCGTCGTGCTGGAGCGCAACGACAATTACTACGGCGACAAGGCCAAGCTTGCCCGCGTCATCTATCGCAACATGAAGGAAAGTTCGGGCCAGCGCCTGGCACTGGAGGCCGGCGACATCGACGTCGCCCGCAATCTCGAGCCGAACGACCTTGATGCCATTGCCAAGAATGCCGACCTCACCACCACCAGCGCGCCGAAGGGCACGGTCTATTACATCAGCCTCAACCAGAAGAACCCGAACCTCGCCAAGCCCGAGGTTCGCCAGGCTTTCAAATATCTGGTCGACTACGACGCCTTGAGCTCGACCATCCTCAAGGGCATCGGCGAGATCCATCAGACCTTCCTGCCGAAAGGCGTGCTTGGCGAGCTGGACGAGAATCCGTTCAAGCTCGACGTCGCAAAGGCCAAGGAGCTGCTCGCCAAGGCCGGCCTCGCCGACGGCTTCAGCGTCACCATGGACGTGCGCACCGGCCAGCCGACGACGGGCATGGCGGAATCGATCCAGCAGACGCTGGGACAGGCCGGCATCAAGCTGGAGATCATCCCCGGCGACGGCAAGCAGACGCTGACCAAATACCGCGCCCGCAACCACGACATCTATATCGGCCAGTGGGGCCAGGATTATTTCGATCCGAACTCCAACGCCCAGACCTTCGCCAGCAACCCCGACAATTCGGATGAAGGCAAGACCAAGACGCTGGCCTGGCGCAACGCCTGGGACATCCCGGACTTGACCAAGCAGACCGAAGCCGCCCTGCTCGAGAAGGACGCGGCCAAGCGCGCCGCAATGTACCAGGATCTCGAGAAGAAGATCCTCGATACCAGCCCCTTCGTCATCATCCACCAGCAGCTGGAAGTGGCCGGCCTGCGCAAGAACCTCAAGGGTTTTGCGCTCGGCCCGAGCTTCGACACCAACTTCGTCGGCCCCGTCTCGAAAGAGTGATGCCGGGGAGTGACGCCGGCGGACGCGCCGTATGAGTGTGGCTGAAAGCGAGGTGACGGCAGGGCGCGGCGGCGCCCGCGCCGTTGCCGTGGCCTCATCTATCGCCCGGTTCCTGGTCATCGCGATAACGACCTATCTCGGTCTGCTCGCGGTGACCTTCTTCATCGGCCGCGTGATCCCGATCGACCCGGTGCTGGCGGTGCTCGGCGACCGGGCGCCGGCCAACGTCGTCGAACGAACGCGCCGCGAGATGGGCCTCGACCTGCCGCTGGTCGAGCAGTTCTACATCTATGTCAAACATGCCCTGAACGGTGATTTCGGCACCTCGGTGCTGACCACCAATCCGGTGATGACCGATATCCGCCGCGCCTTTCCGGCGACGCTCGAACTGGCGACGTTGGGAACATTGATCGGTTCGGTGATCGGCGTGCCGCTTGGCGTGCTGGCCGCCGTGCGGCGCGGCAGCGTCATCGACCAGATCGTGCGCATCATCGGCCTTGTCGGCTATTCCGTGCCGATCTTCTGGCTGGGGCTGCTGGCGCTGGTGCTGTTCTACGCCAAGCTGCAATGGGTCGCCTTTCCCGGCCGGCTCGACGTCGTCTACGAATACACCTTCACGCCGATTACCGGCTTTTACCTGCTGGATGCGCTTTGGCAGCGGCAGTGGGACGTATTTGCCGATGCCTTCCGCCACATCATCCTGCCGGCCTCGCTACTCGGCTATTTCTCGCTCGCCTACATCAGCCGCATGACGCGCTCGTTCATGCTGAACGAACTCACCCAGGAATACATCGTCGCAGCGCGCGCCAAGGGCCTGTCGGAAACGCGCATCATCTGGGGTCACGCGCTGCGCAACGCCGCGGTGCCGATGGTCACGGTGATCGCTCTGTCCTATGCCGGGCTGCTCGAAGGCTCGGTGCTGACCGAGACAGTGTTTTCGTGGCCGGGCATCGGCCTCTACATCACCAACTCGCTGCAGAACGCCGACATGAATGCCGTGCTTGGCGGCACGATCATCATCGGCTCGGTCTTCATCGCCATCAATCTATTCTCCGACCTGCTCTACCGGCTGCTCGATCCAAGGACCAAGGCAGGATGAGGACCAAGGCAGGATGAGCACGGAAGCGATTCAAACCCGCCGCGACTGGCTGCTCAGCGAGCGGCCGGCGTCGCGCGTGCAGGCGAGGCTCGGCCGCGCCTATGTGGCGTGGCGGCGCTTTTCCGCCAACCGGCTGGCGTTTGCCGGCCTGCTCATCATCGTCGCCCTGCTGGTGGTCGCGGCATTCGCCGATGTGCTGGCGCCCTATTCGCCGACATTCGGCGACCTCAAGGGCTCGCGGCTCCTGGCGCCGAGTGCGGCGCACTGGTTCGGCACCGACGATCTCGGCCGCGATATCTATTCGCGCATCATCTTCGGCTCGCGCTGGACACTCTACGTCGTCATTCTGGTTGCCATTATCGCCGCGCCCATCGGCTTGCTGGTCGGCACCGTCGCCGGCTATGCCGGCGACTGGACCGATGCGATCCTGATGCGCATCACCGACATCTTTCTCGCCTTTCCGAAGCTGATCCTGGCGCTGGCCTTTGTCGCGGCGCTCGGCCCCGGCATCGAAAATGCCGTGCTTGCCATCGCCATCACCTCGTGGCCGCCCTATGCCCGCATTGCCCGCGCCGAAACGCTGACGGTGCGCAATTCCGATTATATCAAGGCGGTGCAATTGATGGGCGCCTCGCCGTTTCGCATCGTGCTTCGCCACATCATGCCGCTGTGCATCTCCTCGCTGATCATCAGGGTGACGCTCGACATGGCCGGCATCATCCTGACCGCGGCCGGCCTCGGCTTCCTCGGCCTCGGCGCGCAGCCGCCGCTGCCGGAATGGGGCGCGATGATCGCGTCGGGCCGCCGCTTCGTGCTCGACCAGTGGTGGGTTGCGGGCGCGCCGGGCTTTGCCATCCTCATCGTCAGCCTCGGCTTCAACCTGCTCGGCGACGGCCTGCGCGACGCGCTCGATCCCCGAAGCGGTGACCAATGAGCACGCTTCTCGAAGTCAACGACCTGCGCGTTACCTTCCCGACGCGCACCGGCCTGATCGAGGCAGTGCGCGGTGTTTCCTTCTCGCTCGGCCGCGAGCGGCTCGGCATCGTCGGCGAGAGCGGTTCGGGCAAGTCGCAGACCGGCCGCGCCATCATGGGCGTCACCCCGCCGCAGGCCGAGGTGACCGCGAAGACGCTCGCTTTTGACGGCATCGACCTGCTGGCCGCCTCGCCGCGCGAGCGCCGCGCGCTGCGCGGCAAGCGTATCGCCATGATCCTGCAGGATCCGAAATATTCGCTCGACCCGGTGATGAGCATCGGCCGCCAGATCGTCGAGACGCTGCGCACGCATGAGAAGGTCTCCAAGGCCGAAGCCCGCGACCGTGCGCTGGCCATGCTGGAGGCTGTGCAGATCCGCGATCCGGCCCGTGTCTTCGACCTGCATCCGCACGAGGTTTCCGGCGGCATGGGCCAGCGCGCCATGATCGCCATGATGCTGATCGCCGGGCCGGAAATGATGATCGCCGACGAGCCGACCTCGGCACTCGACGTCACTGTCCAGCTCGACGTGCTCGGCATCCTCGACCGGCTGGTCAGCGAGCGCGGCATGGGGCTGATCTTCATCTCGCACGATCTGCGCCTGGTCTCGTCCTTCTGTGATCGTGTCATCGTCATGTATGCCGGCAAGGTGGTCGAACAGCTCAAAGCCTCGGAGCTCGGCCGCGCCCAGCATCCCTATACGCGCGGCCTGCTCAACTGCATGCCCAAGATCGGCGCCGACCGTCACCCGCTGCCGGTGCTCGACCGCAAGCCGGAGTGGGCGGCATGACGGCAGCCCTTTCCGTCGACAGGCTGGAGGTGGTCTTCGACCGCTTCCGCGCGTTGAAAGGCGTCAGCCTCGAGGTCGAATCCGGTGAATCCTTCGGCCTGGTCGGCGAGTCCGGCTCCGGCAAGTCGACGTTGCTCAGGGCAATCGCCGGCCTGGCGCCGGCCGCATCTGGCACCATCGCCGTCAACGGCAAAACGCTCGGCGTGCGTCGCGACAAGGCGTTTTACCGCGAGGTGCAGATGGTCTTCCAGGACCCGTACGGTTCGCTGCACCCGCGCCAGACCGTCGACCGCCTGCTGCAGGAGCCGCTCGCCATTCACGGCTTCGCCGACGGCGAAAAGCGCATCCAGCGGGCACTCGACGAGGTCGGCCTCGGCACCGGGTTCCGTTTTCGCTATTCGCATCAATTGTCCGGCGGTCAGCGCCAGCGCGTGGCGATCGCCCGCGCCCTGATTCTGGAACCGTCGATCCTGCTGCTCGACGAGCCGACCTCGGCGCTCGACGCTTCGGTGCAGGCGGAGGTGCTGAACCTGCTGGAAGAGATCAGGCGCCGCCGCAAGCTGACCTTCCTGATGGTCAGCCACGACCTAGCCATCATCACCCACATGTGCGAACGGCTGATGGTGATGCAGAACGGCGAGGCGATGGAGAATCTGACCGCGGACGATCTTGTCGAACGCCGTGTCACCAAGGATTATACGCGCAATTTGCTGAGGGCCAGCGAGGGGTTCGTGAGGACGTAGTTTAACATTCCAGGTCGCGCTCTGTCGCGCCCCCCTCTGTCCTGCCGGACATCTCCCCCTCAAGGGGGGAGATCATTCGCTCTACCGCTTTCGCCAATGACAAACGCCGGAAGGCTGGCGAGGCAACTGAAACTGCCAATCTCCCCCCTTGAGGGGGAGATGTCCGGCAGGACAGAGGGGGGCGCGAAGGAACTCAACTTCCGCCTTAGGCCCCGCTACCCTCCACAATGGCACTGCTATCTCCCGCCTCGCCCTCCGCCTCTTTCGGCTCCTTGACCTGAACCACGCCGAATAGCACGCCGGCAGGAACAGCAGCATGATCGCTGCGCCGGCGATAGTGCCGGCCATCATCGCGTAGCTGCCGGACCGCAGGCCCAATCACCCGCCGCCAGTGCCAACTTGAGGAAAACCTGAAATAAGCCCAGAAGAGTCTCAACAGCCATCAAACGAGAGCGGGCGCCGGCCCGGTGAGGGATACGATGACAAATTCAGCCATTTCCGAACGCAAGAGCCAGTCGATTTCGCGCGGCGTCGGCATGACCACTCAGATCTATGCCGATCGCGCCGAAAACTCGGAGATCTGGGATGTGGAAGGCCGCCGCTACATCGATTTCTCGTCCGGCATCGCCGTCGTCAACACCGGGCACCGTCACCCCAGGGTGATCGAAGCGGTCAAGGCGCAGCTCGACCGCTTCACCCACACCTGCTATCAGGTCGTGCCCTATGAGAGCTATATCAGGCTGGCCGAACGGCTGAATGGCATGCTGCCCGGCAAGTTCGACAAAAAGACGATTTTTGTCACCACCGGCGCCGAGGCGGTCGAGAACGCGATCAAGATTGCGCGCAACGCCACCGGCCGGCCGGCGGTCATCGCTTTTTCCGGCGGCTTTCACGGCCGCACCTTCATGGGCATGGCACTCACCGGCAAGGTCGTGCCCTACAAGGTCGGCTTCGGCGCCATGCCGGCGGATGTCTTCCATGCGCCGTTCCCGGTTGGACTGCACGGCGTGTCGGTCGCCGATTCGCTGGCTGCGCTCGACCGGCTGTTCAAGGCCGACGTCGATCCGGCCCGCGTCGCCGCGATCATCGTCGAGCCGGTGCAGGGCGAGGGCGGCTTCTACGAGGCGCCGCGCGATTTCATGACCGCATTGCGCAAGATCTGCGATCAGCACGGCATGCTGCTGATCGCCGACGAGGTGCAGACCGGCTTTGCCCGCACCGGCAAGATGTTCGCCATGGACCACCACGAAGTGGCGGCCGACATCACCACCATGGCCAAGAGCCTGGCCGGCGGCTTCCCGTTGGCGGCGGTCACCGGGCGTGCCGAGATCATGGATGCGCCGAACCCCGGCGGACTCGGCGGCACCTATGGCGGCAGCCCGATCGGCGTCGCCGCGGCGCATGCCGTGCTCGACGTCATCGACGAGGAGAAGCTCTGCGACCGCGCCAACACGCTGGGCAACCGGCTGAAGCAGCGCCTGCAAGCGATCCGCGACGAAGTCCCGGAAATCGTCGATATCAGAGGCCCCGGCTTCATGAACGCGGTCGAGTTCAACGATGTGACGAAGGGGCTGCCGTCGCCGGAACTCGCCAATGCGGTCCGGCTGAAGGCGCTCGACAAGGGCCTGATCCTGCTGACCTGCGGCGTCTACGGCAACGTCATCCGCTTCCTCGCGCCGATCACCATCCAGGACGGAGTCATGAACGAGGCGCTCGACATCCTGGAAAGTTCGATCCGCGAGGCCCGCGCCGCCTGAGCGGCGAGGATATCGCCTAGGATTCAACTGCGGCGAAGGCCGAGATAGGTGGCAAGCCGCCGTTCAACGCCCTATGCGAGCACGAAATTCGGCAGTCGAATTGGTGCGTGGAAACGGTTCGGAAGGCAACTGTACACCGAGAAAGGCACAAAGCGGCTCCCACCCTTCGGAGGCCTGATAAGGAAGAAGGCGTTCAGGTGGCAGCGTTGATTTCACGGAAGCGTTATGTGCTTCATAGACAGCGATTGCGTGATCACGGTTATCAAATCGACCGCCAAAGACAGTGTTTCCAACCACCGCCACACCAAAGGACTGTGGATCATTGGTAGCAGCATCCATCGTGAGCCCTATTGTTTGCGCCATGCTGTCATACCAGGCTTCCGGGTCACGAACTGTCAGGATAACCTTTGCATGAGGGTAGTGGTCACTCACTTCGCGCCAAAAATGCGCCGTTGGCCAATCGACCGCGGAAAGATAGCCGGCATATGCCGCATCCCAGGTCGGGAGTTGTCCCTGTCCGGCGGCGCGCCACAGCGCCTTCTGCTCGGGATTGGCGTGGACATCTGCCATGTGATGACACGGCCCGAACCCAAGATGCTCCAACGCGAGCTTCAGCGAATATGTGCCAGTGCGACCCATGCCTGCGCCAATGACATATAGAGCCATGAGCACCCCCCGACGAATTTCAATTGGTCAAAATACCGCTGTTTCCTTTACTTCGCTATATGTTTTGCAGGTCAGCTCCCGGTCGAACTCGGTCATTCAGGGTGATTGGGTTTGATCTTATCCCGCAGCGCGGACAGGCTCTCCTTCCTGGAAGGCGGCGAGCGCCGCCTTCAGTCCATCCGGCCCGGTCGCGACAATCTGCGGCGACGGCGAAAAGCCGGCGCCGAGCATCTTGCGGCCAAGCATGTGGTCGCCGGGCCGGTTGACCGATTCGATGCCGAGCAGCCGGCTTCCGGCATAGTGGTAGATGGAGAATTTGTTCTCGGCCACGTCGCCCAGCACGACATGGCCGTCGCCACCCGCAATCAGGCCGACCATCTGCAGCTTCATGTCGCCGATATCGGACCAGAACCACGGCACCGCCGAGTAATTGTCGGTGTGGCCGACGGTGGTGCGCGCGGCGAGCCGCGCCTGGTCAGTGGCGTTCTGTACCGATTCCAGCCGCACATCGCCGCCGGTGAACCAGTGCCGGTAAGACGCCGCGTCGCCGATGGCGAGGATTTCCGGCACCGACGTGCGCATCTGCTGGTCGACGCGGATGCCGTTGGCGATGGCAATGCCGGCGGCTTCGGCCAATTCGACATTCGGCACGACGCCGATACCGATGACGACCATCTGCGCCGGCAATCTTTGGCCGGATGAGGTGATTGCAGCCGAAACACGGCCGTTCTCGTCCTCCAGCCGTTCGATGGTGGTGCCGGTAAGGATGCGCACACCGGTGGCCTCCAGCCGCTGCCGCACATGGCCGGCGATGGCCGGTGCCACGGCGCGGCCGAGCAGCCGGTCGACCGCCTCGACCACCGTAACCTTGCGGCCTGCCGCGGTGAGCGTCGCGGCAATCTCCAGGCCGATGAAGCCGCCGCCGAGGATGACGACCTCCTCGCTTTGCGCGCTCAATTCGCGGATCAGGCGGGCATCGCCGAGCGAGCGCAGCGACACAACGCCGGAAAGCTCCGAACCCGGCAGCGGCAGCAGGCGCGGCCGCGCGCCGGTGGCGAGGATCAGCCGGTCAAACGGCAACACACCGCCGCCCGATATCTCCAGCCTGCGGCCGCCTACGTCAATCCGCTCGACCCGGATGCCTGGCCGGAAGTCGATGGCGCTGCCGGTATAAAAAGCCTCGCCGCGCAACGGCTGCGGCTTTGCTTGCTGATCCTTGATGAAGGTCTTCGACAGCGGCGGCTTGTGGTAGGGCAATTCGTTTTCGTCGCCGACCAGGATCACCGGGCCGTCATAGCCTTCTTCCCGCAGGCTGGCGGCCGCTTGCACGCCCGCATGACCCGCACCGACAATGACGACCCCGTTCTTCATAACAGCCCGATTCCTCATCCAAATCTAGGACGTCTCGCCAGGTGGCGATTGTCCGGCGCCGCCGCAAGAGCGCCGATCCGGGTCGCACCCGGAACGGCCGCCTGTCAACTGCGTCATGCGCCGGCATTCCACATACGTCGGTGTTAAAGTTGACAGTTCTAGTTTAGAATAATTCTAAACTGTTGTTTCAATTGAATTTTTTCTATGCCACCAGTTGACATCCGGCGTCTTCGCCGTTTTATGGAAGCTCGCGCGTCAGCGCATCCCTTTGATGTCTGGGCCTTGAACCCTTTCGATTGGAGGCATTTCGGTGTCTTTCTTCCGCGAACCGCGCGATGGCGCGACCCTTCTTTGCCCGTTGGCAACTGCCCGCCGCGGCGCCGGCATTTCATTGATTTCCGAGGAGAGACAATCATGAGAACCATGATGACCGCGCGGTATGGCGGCAGGCTTGCGGCGATCGGCGCCACCGCGATGCTGACGGCGGCCGTGTTCGTGCTGCCGGCCAAGGCGCAAACCGATGCCAAGGCGGTCATCAAGACCTATTCCGACATTGCGCTCGCCAAATACGAGGATTCGCTGATCACGGCCGAGGCGCTCGACAAGGCTGTCGATGCGCTGCTCGCCAAGCCATCTGCCGAAACGCTGAACGCCGCCCGCGAGGCCTGGAAGGCATCGCGCGTTCCCTATCAGCAGACCGAGGTCTATCGCTTCGGTAATGCCATCGTCGACGACTGGGAAGGCAAGGTGAACTCCTGGCCGCTCGACGAAGGCTTGATCGACTATGTCGCCAAGAGCTACGGCACCGAGTCGGACGCCAACGCGCTCTACACCGCCAATGTGATCGCCAACAAGTCGATCGAGATCAACGGCAAGAAGATCGACGCCACCGACCTGACGCCGGAGTTCCTCTCCGGCACCCTGCAGGAGGCCGGCGGTATCGAGGCCAATGTGGCGACCGGCTATCACGCCATCGAATTCCTGCTTTGGGGCCAGGACCTGCACGGCACCGGTCCGGGCGCCGGCGAACGGCCCTACACCGACTACGACCTCGCCAATTGCACCGGCGGCAATTGCGACCGTCGCGGACAGTATCTGAAATCGGCGAGCGACCTTCTGGTTTCCGATCTAAAGGATATGGTCGACGACTGGAAGGAAGGCGGCGCCGCCCGCAAGAACCTTGTCGATGGCGAGCTGAACGCCGCCATTTCGACCATCTTCACCGGCATGGGCTCGCTGTCCTATGGCGAGCTCGCCGGAGAGCGGATGAAGCTCGGCCTCTTGTTGCACGACCCGGAAGAGGAGCACGATTGCTTCTCCGACAATACCTACAACTCCCATCTTTACGATGCGATCGGCATCCGTGCCGCCTATCACGGCAGCTACAAGCGGCTCGACGGCACTGTCGTCGAGGGGCCGTCGGTGGCCGACATGGTCAAGGCGGCCGACCCGGCGGTTGACAAGGAATTGTCGGACAAACTGGACGTCACCGTCGCCAAGATGGAGGCCATCAAGGCGCGGGCGCTTGCCGGCGAGGCCTATGACCAGCAGATCGGAGAAGGCAACACGGAAGGCAATGCCACTGTGCAGGCGGCGATCGACGCGCTGGTCGATCAGACCAAGTCGATCGAACGCGCCGTCGGTACCCTGAAGCTCAATGCGATAGCCTTCGAGGGCTCGGACAGCCTCGATTCACCGGACAAGGTGTTCCAATAGACTATCGAAACCACCAGCCACGCGACGCAACGAAGCGCCGTTAGCCAGAGCGACAAATGCTGATCTGCCATTGCAACATCATCACCGAAAAGGAGATAGAGCAGACGATCGTCGGACTGCTGGATGAGGACCCCTGGCAGCTGATCGTGCCGGCGAAGGTCTATCACGCCATGCACAAGCGCGGTCGCTGTTGCGGCTGCTTCCCAAATGTGGTCGAAACGATCATTCGGGTCACCGAAAATTACCATGCCCGCTCGGCGGCGAGTGGCGTGGACATCGTTTCACACCTGGATCGCGTCAGAGGCCTACGCGTCCAATACGGGAGCAGAACCCATGAAAGGCGAACAGCAGATCATAGAGCGGCTTAACGAGGCTCTGTTTCTGGAACTTGGGGCGGTCAATCAATACTGGGTGCATTTCCGGCTGCTGGAAGACTGGGGATACGCCAAGCTAGCGAAGAAGGAACGCGCTGAATCGATCGAGGAAATGCACCATGCCGACCGGCTCGTGGCGCGCATCATCTTCCTCGAGGGCCATCCGAACCTGCAGTCCGTGGCGCCGCTGCGCATCGGGCAGAATGTCAAGGAAGTGCTCGAATCCGATCTTGCCGGCGAATATGACGCGCGCACCGCCTACAAGCGTTCGCGCGAGGTTTGTAACGAAGCAGGCGACTACGTGACGATGAAGCTGTTCGAGGAATTGCTGGCTGACGAGGAAGGTCACATCGACTTCCTCGAGACGCAACTCGACCTGCTCGCCTCGATCGGCGAAGAAAAGTACGGCCAACTCAACGCAGCGTCGGCCGACGAGGCGGAATAAGGACATGCCGGAATGCGGCGCCCCCTAGATTTCATGCGCCGCTTGCGGCCGGCCGAGCATTGTGGCCTGCCGCCTCCGCGATACGGTATCCTTCGCGGCGCCTTTCTTGCCGTGGTGGCGACGCTCACAGCCTCGGCGCTGGCCGGGGCGCCGCAACCGGCGGGGCTTGCCACCAGCCGCACGGATCTGACGCCGAAGGATCTGGCGCGCGTCATCGCCATCACCAGGCCGACCAGCGATTTCTCCAAGCCCGAGCAATTCGAGCTGATGCAGGGCGGCGCCGGCACCTCGAAGAAGGACGTCAACAAGGACGCCTTCTCGCAATCCTCTGCCAACATCAGCTTCGAGGAAGAGGGTACCTTCAAGCTCGGCAACGCCATTTTCCGCAAGAACTGGGTGTCCTCGCCATCCTCGACACAAGCCTCGGATGGGCTCGGTCCGTTGTTCAACGAGCGCGCCTGCCAGAACTGTCATCTGAAGGACGGCCGCGGGCATCCGCCCGAAGGCGACAGCGGCACCACCTCGATGTTCCTGCGCCTGGCAAGGGAAGCCAGTACCGAGGAGGAGAAAGCCGCGCTCGCCGATCACAAGGTGCTCAACTTTCCCGACCCGGTCTATGGCACGCAGCTGCAGGAATTGGCCGTTCCCGGTCTGCAGGGCGAAGGCAGGATGCATGTCGACTACCAGGACGAGAAGGTGAAATTGGCGGACGGCAGCACGGTGTCGCTGCGCAAGCCGAGCTATTCGGTCGACGGTCTCGCCTACGGGGCGCTCGATCCACACACCACGCTGTCGCCGCGCATGACGCCGCCGATGATCGGCCTTGGCCTGGTCGAGCAGATCGCTCCTGCCGACATCCTTACGCGTGCCGATGCGGCCGACCGCGATGGTGACGGGATTTCCGGCAGGCCAAACATAATACGCGACGCCAGCAGCGGTGAACTGACGCTCGGCCGTTTCGGCTGGAAGGCGCAGGCGGCATCGATCCGCCAGCAATCGGCGGACGCTTTTGCCGGCGATATCGGCATTTCGACACCTGAGGTGCCGAAGCACTGGGGCGATTGCAGCGCCGCGGAAAAGACCTGCCTTGCCCTACCTAACGGTGTACAGGAGCGCCTCGGTCCGGTCGAAGCGCCGCCGCCGGTCATGGACCTCGTGACCTTCTATTCGCAAAACCTTGCCGTGCCGGCCCGGCGCGATCTCGACAGACCGGACGTGCTCGCCGGCAAAAAACTGTTCTACGATATGGGCTGCGTCTCCTGCCATACGCCGAAATTCGTCACCCGTCGCGGCACCCCGAACAAGGCGCAGGCCTTCCAGCTGATCTGGCCTTATTCCGATTTCCTGCTGCATGACATGGGACCCAGCCTTGCCGACGGACAGTCGGTGGGCGAGGCCACGGGAAGCGAATGGCGCACGCCGCCACTGTGGGGCATCGGGCTCACCCAGACCGTCAGCGGCAACACCTTCTTCCTGCATGACGGGCGCGCACGAAGCCTGGCCGAGGCGATTCTGTGGCATGGCGGCGAGGGCCAGAAGGCGCGTGACCGCTTTGCCGCTGCCGATGCGGCCGACCGCGCCGCGCTGATCAAGTTTCTGGAGTCGCTCTGATGCGGAAGCGTCTTGCATTCGCTCTGATGCTGGTCCTCGCCGGTGCGCTGCCGGCATCCGCGGCGGTGAAGGCTTCGGATGTGATCCAGCGGGCGATCGACGGCTTCGTCCGCCCGGCCTATGCCAGACTGCATGACCATGCGGACAGCTTGGCCAAGACCATGCACGCGCTTTGCCAAGCGCCCTCGCGAGACAATCTCGATGCGGCACGCGCCGAATTCTCGGGTGTCGTGGATGCCTGGTCGGTGGTGGAAATCATCCGTTTCGGGCCGATCGCGGAAAACAACCGGCTTGAGCGCATGCTGTTTTGGCCGGACCGCAAGAGCATCGGCCTGAAGCAGGTGCAGGCAGCACTTGCCGGCAAGGATCCGACAGCCGCCGATCCGGCCCATCTGGCTACAAAGAGCGTCGCCATGCAAGGGCTCGGCGCACTGGAATTCGTCCTCTACGGCGACGGAGCCGGTCAATTGGTCGGCAGGGACGACGCCTATCGCTGCGCCTACGGTGCGGCCATTGCCGGCAATGTCGAGACGATTGCCGGCGAAGTTGGCGATGCCTGGAACGAGCCCAACGGCTTTGCCGCGCTCTGGGCCAATCCGGGTCCACAGAACGCGCTCTACCACGACGGAACAGAAGCGGTGACCGAACTGGTCGGCGTCTTCATCAACGAACTGGAAATGGTCCGCGACGTACGCCTGAAAGGCTTCCTGGGCGCCAAGCCGGAGGCCGACAAACCGAAACAGGCGATCTATTGGCGCTCGCAAAACACCGCCCGCTCGCTGACCGGGAATCTGGCGGGCATGGACACGCTGTTCCAGGCCTCGCAGCTTGGCGACGCGCTGCCGCCCGATGCGCGCTGGATGGCAGAATCGGTCCACATCCAGCTCACCAACGGGATTGAGGCGGCCAAGGCGATCAGGGGTCCGATCGACAAGGCACTTGCGGATCCGGCGCAGCGCCGCAAGCTCGACTATTTCTCGCTGGTGACATCCAGCCTGACGACCCTGATCGGCACCAGGCTGACCGCCGAATTCGGCCTGACCGCCGGATTCTCGTCATTGGACGGCGACTGATCATGAGGACGCCGCTGATCGATCGGCGCGATTTCCTGACGGCCGCAGGCGCTGGTTTTGTAGCGGCGATGGCGCCGTCGGCCTGGGCAAAGACGCTCGACGCCGACGCGGTCTTCGCCACCGCTTTCGTCAAGCGCGACGGCAGCTATGGTGCCGCCATCCTGTCCGAGGCCGGCAAGTTGTTGCACACGATCGATCTGCCCGATCGGGGCCACGACGTTACCTTCGACCCGGTGTCGAAGCGTTCGGTGGTGTTTGCCAGGCAGCCGGGCACTTTTGCTGTCGTCTTCGACCACATCGGCCGCGATGAACCGCAGACCGTTGCCAGCGTTGCCGGCCGGCATTTCTTCGGCCACGGCGTGTTCTCGGCCGACGGTACGCTGCTCTACGCCACCGAGAACGATTTCGACAATGCCGCCGGCGTCGTCGGCGTCTATGACGCGCATGCGAAATTCAAGCGCATCGGCGAGTTTCCGACCTACGGCACAGGCCCGCACGAGCTTTTGCTGCTTTCCGACGGCAGGACGATCGCTGTGGCTAATGGCGGCATCGAGACGCATCCGGATTATGGCCGCGCCGAGATCAACATCGCAACGATGAAGCCTTCCTATGTTCTGGTCGACCGCCTTACCGGCGATCTCACCGAAAAGCACGAATTGCCGCCGGCGCTGCACCAGTTGTCGATCCGCCATATGGATGCCGACCGGTCCGGCACCGTCTGGTTCGGCTGTCAATACAGGGGGCCGGGTACCGATCGTCCCCCGCTGGTTGGCCGCGCGCCGCGCGGCAAGGACTTGCAATTGCTCGATATGTCGCAGGATGTGCTCTCCGGCTTCAGGAACTATATCGGCTCGGTCGCCGCCAATCCTGCCGCCGGCACCATCGCCGTGTCTTCGCCTGAGGGGAATTCGCTTGCCGTGATCGATACGGCCAGCAGCCGCGTCGTCGCTACCAAGGCTCTGGTCGAGGTCTGTGGCGTGGCGCCCGATGGGAAAGGCTTCATGGCGACGACCGGTGCCGGCGAAATCATCGAAGCCGGTGGCGCGACCCGTTCCGAGCCGGACTATGTCTGGGATAATCACGTGCTGCGTATCGAGCAGGTCGGCTAGTCCCGATACCTATTGTGGCGATTGCGTGCGTTGGAACTTACATTCTTGGACCCGCCCGAAGCCAAGTCGCCTGACGATTTATCCATTATGCCCTTGCGGGGATCAGCCCTGGCGGGCAGAGGGAAGCTGTTTTCGAAACTGTCTCAACCGGCCGCTTCATGAAATTGCTTGCCATCGACTGTGCCGCCAATCTCTGCGCCGCCTGCGTCTACGACGCGGCGGCCGGGAAAGAACTCGGCCGTTCGGTGCTCGATCTTGGCAAGGGTCATGCCGAGCATCTGATGGGTGTCATCGAAAAGGCGTTGGGGACCAGCAGAACCGACTATTCCGGCCTCGGCGCCATTGCCGTTTCGACGGGTCCGGGCTCCTTCACCGGTCTGCGCGTCGGCGTCTCGGCGGCGCGCGGCCTTGCGCTGGCGCTGAAAATCCCGGCGATCGGCGTGACGACTCTGGAGGCCCTGGCGGCGCAAGCGAGAGCGGCATTTCCCGGTCGCGCCGCGCTCGCCGCGCTCGATGCAGGTCGCGAGGAGATCCATGCGGCACTTTACGATGAGAGGTCGGTGCTGATCTATGGTCCGGCTGTGACCACACTCTCGCAAGCCGCAGCCAAGGCGGTCGACAGATCTGCGGTTCTCGCCGGCACGGCGGCAACCCAAATTGCCGCGGCGGCCGGGCGCAGCTTCGATCTCGGCGGGACGGCGGCCACCGCCGACATCGCCGTCTATGCCCGGCTGGCCGCGGCCCAAGGTGCCGGTAAACACGGCGAGAGCGAAAAACCGAAACCGCTCTATCTGCGCGGCGCCGACGCAAAGCCTCAGGGAGGCTTTATTCTATCGAGGCAAGACCATGATCCCAAAAAGTGGAAACCGGTTTTGGGAAAAGATCATGGTCCAAACGGAAACAAGTCCTGATGCGCATTCCCTTCCTCCGGCCGCGCCGCAGGGACTATGCGCTCGAGCCGTTGGCGGTTGCCGACAGCGCGGCCATGTCGGTGCTGCATCGCGAGGATTTCGCGCGGCCGTGGACCGACGACGAATTCGCCGCACTGCTCGAGCAGGACACGGTGTTCGGCTATGCCGCGCGCGAGACCGGACAGGGTGCCAAGCCGCCGGTCGGGTTCGTGCTGGCGCGGCTGGCGGCCGGCGAGGGGGAGATCCTGACGGTCGCGGTGGCACGCTCGCATCGGCGCCGGGGGCTCGGCTGGCAATTGATGGATGCGGTGCTGCGTGAACTGCACGCACAGCGCGCCGAGGCGCTTTTCCTCGAGGTCGACGAGACCAATGTCGCCGCGATCGCGCTCTACCGGCGGTTCGGCTTCCGCGAGGTCGGCAAGCGCGCCAACTATTACAAGTCGCCGGAGCACGGCCCGACCGGCGCGCTTGTCATGCGCCGCGATCTTCGCTAGCCAAACGCCGGGGTGGTGCGGATGATCGGAAAAATCAGGATTTTCCTGGCGCTGGGGCTGGTTGTCGTCGGCTCGCTGGTGCTTGTGCCGCTGCAGATATTGTCGATGCGGACCGGGCTCTGGCGCGAGACCTTCATCCTGAAAATCTGGCACAGGATGATTGTCAGGACGCTGGGGCTGCGCATCCATGTCAAGGGAGCGCTGTCCGGCCAGCGCCCATTGCTGATTGCTGCCAACCACATCTCCTGGACCGACATCATGGTGCTGGGGTCGATGGTCGACGTGACGTTCATCGCCAGGGCCGATATGGCCGGCTGGCCGTTGATCGGCATGCTGTCGAAGCTGCAGCGCACGGTATTCATCGAACGTGAGCGTAAGCGTTCGTCGGGCGACCAGGCGAGCGAGATCGCCGGCCGCATGGCCAAGGGCGACGCCATGGTGCTGTTTGCCGAAGGCTCGACCGGCGACGGCAACATGATCCTGCCGTTCAAGAGCACGCTGTTCGGCGCCGCTACAATGGCGATTGCGGAAGGGGCGGCCGAACAGGTCTTCGTCCAGCCGGTGGCGATCGTCTATACGCGCCTGCATGGCGTGCCGCTCGGCCGCCGGCATCGGCCGGTTGCCGCCTGGATCGGCGACGAGGAGCTGATGCCGCACCTCAAGGTGCTGATGGCCGAGGGCGCCCTCGACGTCGAGGTGCATTTTGGCGAGGCGATTGTTTTCTCCAAGGGCTCCAGCCGCAAGGAGACAGCAAAGCAGATGGAACGCCAGGTGCGCGAGATGGTGCAGGCGGCGCTCGCCGAACCGCGTCCGAGCCGGTAGGCTGCGCAGGTCCCGGCCAGATTCGTCTGTTTTTTGTCGGGGAAAGGCGCTAGAAGCCGCGAAATGGAATTGAACACGATAGAACGCGACGACATCGGCGCTGCCGCCGAAAACCTGGTCGTTCCGCCTGCCGCGACCAGAAAGGTCTTCGTCAAGACCTATGGCTGCCAGATGAACGTTTACGATTCGCAGCGCATGACCGATGCGCTGGCGGCCGACGGCTATGCCGCGACAGACGCTATCGGCGAGGCCGATCTGGTGCTGCTCAACACCTGCCACATCCGCGAGAAAGCGGCGGAAAAAGTCTATTCCGAACTTGGGCGCATCCGTGAGTTGAAGGCCGAGCGTGCAAAGGCCGGGCGCGAAATGCTGGTCGGCGTCGCCGGCTGCGTGGCGCAGGCCGAGGGTGCCGAGATCATCCGCCGCTCGCCGGCCGTCGACCTGGTCATCGGCCCGCAGACCTACCACCGGCTGCCCGGTGTGCTGGCGAGGGCGCGTGGCGGCGAAAAGATCGTCGAGACCGACTATGCCGTCGAGGACAAGTTCGAGTATCTGCCGCAGCCGAAGCGCGCCGAACTGATCAGGCGCGGCGTGACGGCGTTCTTGACCGTTCAGGAAGGCTGCGACAAGTTCTGCACCTTCTGTGTCGTGCCCTATACGCGCGGCTCGGAAGTCTCGCGGCCGGTGGCACAGATCGTCGCCGAGGCCGAGCGCCTGGCGGATGCCGGCGTGCGCGAGGTGACGCTGCTCGGCCAGAACGTCAATGCCTGGCATGGAAGAGGCGAAAACGGCGAGGAATGGGGCCTTGGCCGGCTGCTGTTCAGGCTGGCCGAGATTCCAGGCCTAGCGCGGCTGCGCTACACAACCAGTCATCCGCGCGACATGGACGATGAATTGATCGCCGCCCATCGTGATTTGCCGACGCTGATGCCCTATCTACATCTACCGGTGCAGTCCGGCTCCGACCGCATACTCAAGGCGATGAACCGCAGGCATATGGCCAAGGACTATCTGACGTTGATCGACCGCATCCGTGCCGCACGGAACGACATCGCACTGTCCGGCGATTTTATTGTCGGCTTTCCCGGTGAGACGGAAGCGGATTTCGAGGCGACGATGCAGTTGGTCGAAGACGTCAACTATGCCTCGGCCTTTTCGTTCAAATATTCGCCGCGCCCCGGCACGCCGGGCGCCGAGATGAGCGATCACGTGCCGGAGGCCGTCAAGGACGAGCGCCTGCAGCGGCTGCAGGCGCTGCTGCTGAAACAGCAGCAGGATTTCGGCACCAGCCTGATCGGCAGGACCATCGACACGCTGATCGAAAAGCCGGGCCGCCAGGCCGGCCAGAAGGTTGGCCGCTCGCCTTGGCTGCAGCCGGTTATTGTTGATGAAAAGGCCGGCGAAATCGGTGACATTATCCAGGTACGAATCACGAAGACGGGCTACAACAGCCTGTTCGCCGAATTGGCCTGAAGGTCTCGGCAGATGAGGAGAGACGGTTGAGCGCTGCTGAAGTGAAGAACCTGCCCCAGAACCTACCCTCGGGGGCCTCGGATATCGCGCACATCGTACTGACTTTCGACAACAACAAGCTTGCCAGCGCCCTTTACGGCCAGTTCGACGAGAATCTGGCCCGACTCGAGCAGAAGCTCGGCGTCGATATCCGCTCGCGCGGCAATCAATTGACCATCAAGGGCTCTTCCTCGGCCGCCGAGCAGGCACGCCGCGCCTTGGACAATCTTTACGGCATTCTGCAGAAAGGCACCGACATCGGCCAGTCCGATGTCGACGGCGCCGTGCGCATGGCGATCGCCAGCGACGACCAGCTGACGCTCCCGACGCTGGAGCGCAAGGGCAAGATGTCCGCCGCCCAGATATCGACGCGCAAGAAGACGATCTATGCCCGCTCGCTGAACCAAGACGCCTACATGCGCGCGCTGGAGCGGTCGGAACTCGTCTTCGGCATCGGCCCGGCCGGCACCGGAAAGACCTATCTGGCGGTGGCGCATGCGGCAATGCTGCTCGAACGCGGCATGGTCGAACGCATCGTGCTGTCGCGCCCCGCGGTCGAGGCCGGCGAACGGCTTGGCTTTCTGCCGGGCGATATGAAGGAGAAGGTCGATCCGTATCTGCGGCCGCTCTATGACGCGCTCTACGACATGATGCCGGCCGACAAGGTCGAGCGGGCGATTGCCGCCGAGGTCATCGAGATCGCGCCGCTGGCGTTCATGCGCGGCCGTACGCTGGCGCACGCTGCCGTCATACTCGACGAGGCGCAGAACACTACGCCGATGCAGATGAAGATGTTCCTGACCCGCCTCGGCGAGAACTCGCGCATGATCGTCACCGGTGATCCGACCCAGATCGATCTGCCGCCAAACACCAAGTCCGGCCTGGTCGAGGCGCTGAGAATCCTCGACGGCGTCACCGGCATGGTGACGGTCCGCTTCAACGAAGGCGACGTCGTCAGGCATCCGCTGGTCGCCGAGATCGTCAAGGCCTATGACCGCGACGGCAAGCTGGCCAGGGGCCTGGGTGTCGAAAGCTGATATGATTATGCGGCCGCATGGCTGAGGAGCAAAAGGCGGGGGGACCGCTTCCCGTCGAAATCGATATCGCGATCGAGGCGGGCGACTGGCCCGACGAGGCAGCGCTGATGCGGCTTGTCGACGGTGCCGTCTCGGCCGCCTTTGCCGAAACCGGTGCGGACGGCCGTTCCGAGCTCAGCATAGTCTTTTCCGACGATGCCCATATCCGTACGCTCAATGCCGGCTGGCGCGGCAAGGACAAGCCGACCAACGTCCTGTCTTTTCCGGCTTTTCCGTTTGCCAGGGGCCGGCCTCTGCCGCCGATGCTCGGCGACATCGTGCTGGCCGCCGAGACTGTCGCGCGCGAGGCGGCACTGGAAGACAAGCCCATCGAGGACCATATCTCCCATCTCGTCATCCATGGCCTGCTGCATTTGCTGGGCTATGATCACGAAACGGATGCCGAAGCGGAACTGATGGAAGCGACAGAGCGCGCAGCACTTGCGAGGCTTGCCATTCCCGATCCCTACACGTAATTACAAAAGACCAATTGACCGGACGATGATGAACGACAAACCAGAGACTGCCGCCCGCTCCGACGCCGGCAGTGTGATCAAGCCCTCCGAAACGACGGAAGAGGGCTCGAGTCCGAGTACCACGACCGGCAGCTTCGCCAGCGAGGCATCGCCTGCCGGTCCTTCCCTGTTCGATCGCGTGCTCGGGCTTTTCAGGCACCGCAACGGCACCAGCCTGCGCGAGGAGATTGCCGGTGCGCTTGCCGAAACGGCGAGCGATGCAGAATCCTTCTCGCCCGGCGAACGCGCCATGCTCAACAACATCCTGCGCCTGCGCGAAGTGCGGGTCGAGGACGTCATGGTGCCGCGCGCCGACATCGAGGCGGTCGAGATCACCACCAAGCTGGGTGATCTTCTGGGGCTGTTCGAGCAGTCCGGCCATTCCCGCATGCCGGTCTATTCGGAGACGCTCGACGATCCGCGCGGCATGGTTCATATCCGCGACGTGCTGGCGCACATCACCAAGGTCGCCCGCGTCAGAAAGGGCAGGACGACCAGGAAAACTCCGGTCGCGACGGTTCTCGATCTCGCCCAGGTCGATCTGGCGCGCACCATCGGCGATCTCAACCTGATCCGACCGGTGCTGTTCGTGCCGCCGTCGATGCTCGCCTCCGACCTGATGGGGCGAATGCAGACGACGCGCACCCAGATGGCGCTGGTCATCGACGAATATGGCGGCACTGACGGTCTCGTCTCGCTCGAGGATATCGTCGAGATGGTGGTCGGCGACATCGAGGACGAGCACGACGAAGACGAGCCGATGATCACCCAGGCCGGTGAAGGCGTCTTCATCGTCGACGGCAAGGCCGAGATCGACGATGTCGCCAAGATGATCGGCGAGGATTTCGCCGCCGGCGAGCACGGTGAATATGTCGACACGATCGGCGGCATGATCTTCAACACGCTTGGCCGGGTGCCGGCGCGCGGCGAAGTGGTGCAGGCCATACCCGGCTTCGAGTTCCATGTGCTCGACGCCGATCCGCGCCGCGTCAAGCGCGTGCGCATCGTCGAGACCTTGAAGGGCGAGCGCCGCCGCCGCGCCGTCCGCACCGAGCAGGCTTGAAGGACGCGGCTTGCCCGATGCCGGTTGAGGACCCGTTCAAGCACTCAACCTTGGGCTCGGGTGTCTTCTACCAGAATCCGCGGGCCGCATTGACATGGCTTGAAAAGGCTTTCGGCTTCGAGCCGAGCATGGTGGTCAGCGATGCTAATGGCAGGCTCGTCCATTCCGAGATGCGGTTCGGCGACGGCTATATCATCGTCGATTCCGAATGGGCCGACCATATAGCCAGCCCGGCTTCAGTTGCAGGCAAGAACACGCAGTCGGTCTATGTACGCCTGAAGGACGGGATAGATGCCCACTGCGATCGTGCAAGGGCGGCGGGAGCCGAGATCGTCGAGGAGCCTGCCGACCAGCTCTACGGTGAACGGCAGTACAGGGCGCGCGATCCTGAAGGCCATGTCTGGACCTTTTCCCAGACTGTCCGCTCCGTCCCACGCGAAGAGGCTGAGCGGCTGGGCGGACTGAAGATCGAAGGCTGGCATCGATAGCTATGAGCGGACTTGTTCGCTCTTATCCGGTTTGGAGCCAAGCCCGCGGCCTGATAAATCTTGCTTCCTGATTCGCACGACTCGGAAGCATAGATGGAGCGCCAGGCCGGCCGGATAATTCTGCTTTGGGGCTGGCGGCGCGCGCTGGTTGCGTTTCTTGCCGGGGCGCTGGCGGTTCTTGCCCAGGCGCCGTACGATTTCTTCGCCGTCTGTTTCGTTTCGTTTCCCCTGCTGGTGTGGCTACTCGACGGCGCGACCGGCGAAGCCTCGGACGGTTTTCTGCGGCGCTTGCTGCCGGCTTTCGCCATCGGCTGGTGGTTCGGTTTCGGCTACTTTCTTGCCGGTCTCTGGTGGGTCGGCTCGGCGCTTCTGGTCGAGGCCGACAGCTTCGCCTGGGCCTTGCCGTTCGCGGTGGTCGGCATCCCCCTCGCGCTCGCCTTCTTCTATGGCTTCGCCGCCGTGGTCGCCCGGCTGTTGTGGAGCAATGACATCGGCCGCATCGCGGCACTTGCCTTCGGCTTTGCCTTGGCGGAATGGCTGCGCGGCTTCCTGTTCACCGGCTTTCCCTGGAATGCCGTCGGCTATGCGGCGATGCCGGTGCCTTTGCTGATGCAGAGCGTATCGGTGACCGGCATGGTCGGCATGGACGCGCTTGCGGTCTTCGTCTTTGCGCTGCCGGCGCTGCTTGCGGCGCGCCGGCATCTCCGCCTCGGCGCGGCATTGCTTGTCGTTCTCGTCGCCGCCCATGCCGGCTTCGGCTATATCCGGCTCGCCGCCCCCGAAAAGCCGGCCGCCCGCAGTCTTGACGTCCGTATCGTGCAGCCTGCCGTCGACCTTACGGAAAAATGGGATACCTCGGTGCGTGACCGTATCTTCGCCACCATGATGGGGCTTTCGGCCAAGGCGCCGGAACCCGGCCATGACAGGCCGCAATTGATCCTGTGGCCGGAGACGTCCGTGCCGTTTCTGTTCACCGAACGTCCGGATGCCCTGCCTGCGATCGGAGAGATGCTTGGCGATGGCCAGATGCTGGTCGCCGGCGTCGTTCGCGAGGAAGGCGGCTCGGTGGCCGGCAGCCGTTACTACAACTCTGTGGTGGCGATCGACGAAAGAGGCGAAATCATCGATGCCGTCGACAAGGTCCACCTGGTACCCTTCGGCGAATACCTGCCTTTCGCCGATCTGCTCGGCCGCTTCGGGCTTGAGCAGCTTGTTGCCGGTCCAATGACCTTCGCGGCGGGCAATGAGCGGCATCCGATCGCGCTGCCCGGCGGTATCCGGGCGCTGCCGTTTATTTGCTATGAGGTCATCTTTCCCGATCTGGTCGCAGTTGACGCAACGTCAGCCGAGCTTATTGTGAACGTCACCAATGACGCCTGGTTCGGCGACACGCCGGGGCCGTACCAGCACTTCAGGCAGGCGCAGATCCGGGCGGTGGAGAATGGGGTGCCCCTGTTGCGCGCGGCTAATAACGGCATTTCGGCCGTTGTCGACCCGCGCGGTCGCATCGTCGACGCGCTGGCAATCGATGCACGCGGCGCGATCGATGTGCGTGTGCCGATCTCCGACCAAGCCATCGTTTCCTCCGGCCAACGACGCATTAACGGAATGCTGATCATGTTTTTGCTTGCCGTTGCGGCATGCATTTTGAACGTAAGGCAAAGGCTACGGGCGAATTGACAGCCGACACATTAGAAACTCATACTGTAAGCGCCTGAAAATTTTCGAAGTCGATAAGGTCGTTCTGTTGGGGCACGGGCCGCGGCGTCGTTTGGGCAGCAAAATAGAAAAAGCCGGAAAAATTCGGCGAGGAAAAAATGACAGAAGAAAACAAGAAAAAGCCGAATCCGATCGACATCCACGTCGGAAGCCGCATCCGGCTTCGCCGCAATATGCTGGGAATGAGCCAGGAAAAACTGGGTGAAAACCTGGGCATAACGTTCCAGCAGATCCAAAAGTACGAAAAGGGCACCAATCGCGTCGGCGCCAGCCGTTTGCAGGCAATCGCCTCCATACTCGGCGTCCCCGTCGCCTTCTTTTTCGAGGATGCGCCCGGTCAGGAGCACGTGGGCAACCGTGGATTTGCCGAGGATGCTTCGATGACCTCCGCCGTCGAATTCTGCGGCAGCCCGGAAGGCCTCCAGCTGAATCGCGCCTTCGTCAAGATCGCCGACGTGAAAGTGCGCCGCAAGATCATCGAGCTGGTGAAGTCGCTTTCCACCGACGAAGTCGATTGAACTGGCCCGTGAAGAGTTCAACAAGGAAGGGGTCGTCGTAGCTGGGCATGCAATTTCTCGCGGCTGCGCCATTGAGGGATTTTCATTCCGCAGATGCGCTGAAGCGCAGATCGATTTCGCTCGACACGCTTCCTCGAAGCCGTTTTCCTCAGTCTGTTGGTGCAAGGGCTGATCGCAGTGCGCCCTGCCGCCATCTCGGGATGCAAAGATAATAACGTCAAAATTCATGCCAGAACGGCTGCATGGCTTGACGAGCGACGCCCGGCACCGTTAACAACTGGCGCGCCAAAATCGGCGGCCTGCCGATATTTTTTTCAAGAGGGGACACCCGTGACGCGGCACAATTACTTCTTCACCTCGGAATCCGTTGCCGAGGGCCATCCCGACAAGGTCTGCGACCGCATCTCCGACGAGATTGTCGATCTCGTCTATCGCGAAGCCAGAAAGACCGGCATGGACCCGTGGAAGGTCCGCGTTGCCTGCGAGACGCTTGCGACGACCAATCGCGTTGTCATCGCCGGCGAGGTGCGCGTCCCCGAGACGCTGCTCAAGAAGGATAAGGAGGGCAACGTCCTGAAAGATGCGGCCGGCCATCCGATTGTCAACCCGGCCAAGTTCAAGTCGGTCGCTCGCAAGGCGATCCGCGAAATCGGCTACGAGCAGGCCGGCTTCCACTGGAAGACAGCCAAGATCGAGGTCCTGCTGCACGGCCAGTCGCCGGATATCGGCCAAGGCGTCGACAACGCCTCCGACCGGCAAGGCGAGGAGGGAGCCGGCGACCAGGGCATCATGTTTGGCTATGCCTGCCGCGAAACCCCGGACCTGATGCCGGCGCCGATCTATTACAGCCACAAGATCCTCGAATTGCTGGCGGCTGCGCGCCATGAAGGCAGCGGTGATGCCGGCAGGCTCGGGCCGGATGCCAAGAGCCAGGTCACCGTCCGCTATGTCGACGGCAAAGCGGCGGAAGTGACGCAGATCGTGCTGTCGACCCAGCATCTCGATGAGACGTGGGATTCGAAGAAGGTGCGCAACGTCGTCGAGCCCTATATTCGCGAAGCACTGGGCGACCTGAAGATTGCCGACAATTGCAACTGGTACATCAATCCGACCGGCAAGTTCGTCATCGGCGGGCCTGATGGCGACGCCGGCCTGACCGGCCGCAAGATCATCGTCGACACTTATGGTGGGGCTGCGCCTCATGGCGGCGGCGCTTTTTCTGGCAAGGACACCACCAAGGTCGACCGCTCGGCGGCCTATGCGGCGCGTTATCTCGCCAAGAACGTGGTTGCCGCAAAGCTCGCCGATCGCTGCACCATCCAGCTTTCCTATGCGATCGGTGTCGCCCAGCCGCTGTCGATCTACGTCGACCTGCACGGCACCGGCAAGGTCGACGAGGCAAAACTCGAGCGTGCACTGCGCGCCGTGATGGACCTGTCGCCTTCCGGCATCCGCCGCCACCTCGATCTCAACAAGCCGATCTATGCCAAGACGTCGTCCTACGGCCATTTTGGCCGCAAGGCCGGCCGCGACGGATCCTTCTCCTGGGAGAAGACCGATCTCGCCAAGGCGCTCAAGGACGCTCTCGCCGAACCGGTCGCCGAAGCAGTCGCCGCCTAACCGCGGCGCCTATGGATCCGAAGGACCGGCCAAGCCGTGCGACCGAGGCCTTTTTCGGTCGCCGGCGCGGCAAGACCATTCGACCACAACAGGCAGCGGCGCTGGAGAGCGGCTTCGCCGCCTACAGGCTCGATCTGACGGTTGAACCGCCGGCCGACTTGCGCAGCCTTTTCGAAGCCGAAGTTTCGGCTGTCCAGCTCGAAATCGGTTTTGGCGGCGGCGAACATCTTCTGCACCGTGCTACGGCCAGCCAGGCGACCGGCTTTATCGGCGTCGAGCCTTTCGTCAACGGCATGGCCAAGATGATGATGGCGGTCCGGGAGCGGCCGCTTGCCAATCTGCGCGTCTATGACGACGACGCCACACGTCTGCTGGACTGGCTGCCGCAGGCTTCGCTTGACGGCATTGATCTTCTCTATCCGGATCCGTGGCCGAAGAAGAAGCACTGGAAGCGGCGCTTCGTCAGCCCGGTCAATCTCGACCGCTTCGCGCGCGTCCTGAAGCACGGCGGAAAGTTCCACTTTGCGTCCGATATCGATAGCTATGTGAACTGGACGCTCCTGCATTGCCGGGCGCACGACGCCTTCACGTGGCAGGCAAGCGAAGCAGCCGACTGGCACCGGCCCTATGATGGCTGGCCGGGGACGCGCTATGAGGCCAAGGCCATTCGCGAAGGCCGACGGCCCGCCTATCTCACCTTCGTGCGGAAATAAGCGGGAAATTAGAGCTGAGCACAAGGCGAGCGGGCCGAAGGCTCTCGGCGCTCACTTGGCTCAGAAGCGACGGATCTTGTCGAAGGCTGCCGGCTCCATGCCGAGATTGCGCAGATCATGCGCACGCGGCTTGCGACCGCTTTCCACAGCCCGCGACGCGGCTACGGCGCTGCCGAACACGCTAAAGACATCGCCTATGGCTGAAAAAAATCCACGATTGTTCATGATGGTACCCTTTTGAGCGCAGTGAGCGCTCCAATTGTGCAATGCAACATAGATAGTCGTGCGTGGCCGGTGCTCAAAGGGGGATCACTGCATGGGCGCCATGCATTTGGCGCAGCGCTGCGGACTCGGAGCCTTGCCGTCATGCAGGACGGGCTTGAAACGAGGACCACGATCGTCTATATCAGCTTCAAATTCTTGGTCGCTATGACGAAGAGTGGGTCCACCCGGTCCCGCTCTTTTTTATTACCTGCCGACCAACAGAAATCGAGTGACAGGACCGAATGACAGTGACGGCAAGCGAAGGCGACGACCGCATCATCCGCGAAAGCGGCATCGATGCGCGCATCGCGCTGATCGTTCAGCCGGTACTGCGCGCCGTTGGCTTCCGCTTGGTACGTGTGCACCTGTCGGGCCAGAACGGGCTGACGCTGCAGATCATGGCCGAGCGCGAGGACGGCACGATGACGGTCGAGGATTGTGAAGAGGTCAGCCGGGCGGTGTCGCCGGCGCTCGATGTCGATGATCCGATCGAGAAGGCTTATCATCTCGAAGTGTCGTCGCCGGGCATCGACCGGCCGCTGGTCCGCAAATCGGACTTTGCAGCCTGGACCGGCCATCTGGTGAAGATGGAAACGTCGGTTCTCGTCGCCGACCGTAAGCGCTTCAAGGGCAAGATCGCCGAAAGCGACGCGGACGGTGTGCTGATCGAGCGTGACAAGGCCGCTTACGGCGAGGAGCCGACGGTACGTGTTCCCTACGATGCGATTGCCGAAGCGCGGCTGATTCTGACCGACGACCTTATCCGCGATGCGCTGTCGAAGGACAATCGGGCGCGCAAGGAAGCCAGGAAACGCCGCGGCGAACCCGAAGACGCACCAGAGGGTGCGGAAGACGAAACCGAACAGGAAATGTGATTGGGCTGCCGGCCGTAAAGGTCGGCAACAAGCTCGGGAGAAAGAAGATGGTTGTAAGCGCCAACAGGCTTGAACTGCTGCAGATCGCCGATGCGGTCGCGCGTGAAAAGTCGATCGACAAGTCGATCGTCATCGCCGCCATGGCCGATGCGATCCAGAAGGCCGCGCGCTCGCGCTACGGCCAGGAAACCAATATCCGCGCCGACATCAATGCCAACACCGGCGAGATGAAGCTGCAGCGGCTGATGGAAGTGGTCGAGAAGGTCGATGACTACGCGACGCAGATTGCCATTTCCTCGGCGCGCGAGCGCAATCCGGACGCCCAGCTCGGCGATTTCATTGCCGAACAGCTACCGCCGATGGATTTTGGCCGCATCGCCGCCCAGTCCGCCAAGCAGGTCATCGTGCAGAAGGTGCGCGAGGCCGAGCGCGACCGGCAATATGACGAATACAAGGACCGTATCGGCGAGATCGTCAACGGTACCGTCAAGCGCGTCGAATACGGCAACGTCATCGTCGATCTCGGCCGCGGCGAAGCGATCATCCGCCGCGACGAGCTGATTCCGCGCGAAAACTACAAGTATGGCGATCGCGTCCGTGCCTATGTCTATGACGTGCGCCGCGAACAGCGCGGCCCGCAGATCTTCCTGTCGCGCACCCATCCGCAGTTCATGGCGAAGCTGTTCACCATGGAAGTGCCGGAAATCTACGACGGCATCATCGAGATCAAGTCGGTCGCCCGCGATCCGGGTTCGCGCGCCAAGATCGCTGTCATCTCGCGCGACAGCTCCATCGATCCGGTCGGTGCCTGCGTCGGTATGCGCGGCAGCCGCGTCCAGGCGGTCGTCGGTGAATTGCAGGGCGAGAAGATCGACATCATTCCGTGGTCGCCTTCGGCGGCGTCCTTCATTGTCAATGCATTGCAGCCGGCGGAAGTCGCCAAGGTCGTGCTCGACGAGGATGCCGAGCGCATCGAGGTCGTCGTTCCCGACGATCAGCTGTCGCTGGCCATCGGCCGCCGCGGCCAGAACGTCCGTCTTGCCTCGCAGCTCACCGGCTGGGATATCGACATCCTGACCGAGCAGGAAGAGAGCGAACGCCGCCAGAAGGAATTCGTCGAACGGTCGTCGCTGTTCATGGAAGCCCTCGACGTCGACGAGATGGTCGGCCAGGTGCTCGCTTCCGAAGGCTTCACCAGCGTCGAGGAGGTCGCGTATGTCGATTCCGGCGAAATCGCGTCGATCGACGGCTTCGACGAGGACACGGCTTCGGAAATCCAGACCCGCGCCCGCGAATATCTGGAGAAGATCGAAGCCGAGCATGACGAGAAGCGCAAGGCGCTCGGCGTCAACGACGAGCTGCGCGAGATTCCCGGCATCACCACCGCCATGATGGTGACGCTCGGCGAGGACGGCGTGAAGACGATCGAGGATTTCGCCGGCTACGCCGCCGACGACCTGACCGGTTGGAAGGAACGCAAGGACGGCGAGACGAAGGTATTCCCGGGTGTGCTCGCCAACCACGGCGTATCACGCGCCGATGCCGAGCAGATGGTCCTGGCCGCTCGCCTGAAGGCTGGCTGGATCACCGAAGACGAGCTTGCCGCCGAGGGCGTGCCGGCTGACGAAACCGTCGGTGCGTGAGGTGAAACCGCATCGCACCGAACCCGCCCTTGGACGAGATGAACGATCGCACCTGCATCGTCACCCGCAGGCAAGCCGAACCGGATGAACTGATCCGTTTCGTCGTCGGCCCGGATTCGGCCGTCGTTCCGGACATCAAGAGAAACCTGCCCGGCCGCGGTTGCTGGGTTACGGCCGACCGCCTACATATAGAAAAGGCAGCGGCCAAAAACCTGTTTGCCCGTGCTTTTAAGGCGCAGGTGAGCGTGTCGGCCGATCTTGGCGGCATGGTCGACGCGCTGCTTTCCAGGTCCGCTCTGGGCATGCTTGGCCTGGCCCGCAAGGCGGGCGCCATAGCACTCGGAGCGACCAAGGTCGAGAGCGCCGTGCGCGGCGGACTTGCACTTTTCGTGCTCCACGCGACCGAGGCTTCCGACGATGGCGTCCGCAAGATAAGCCAGGCGCGACGGGCAACCGTCCACCTCGGCGGGCCTGCGATCCGCGCTTACAAACTTTTCTCCGAGGCCGAGTTGAGCTTGGCATTGGGGGGTACAAATGTGATACATGCTGCCGTTCTCGCGGGAGACGCGGGCAGGGCGGTCCAGAAGCGCATGGTTGCGCTCGACCGATATCGGGGCGGTTCCCCGGACGATCTGGCAATGCTTGCGGCCGTTGCTGACGAAGATGATGCCGCAGAGGATATGGAATGAGCGATACGAAATCGGGCGACGACAAGACGCTGAGTGTTACGCCGAAGAAGACCTTGACGCTGAAGCGCCCCGGTATGGAACAGGGCACGGTGCGCCAGAACTTCTCACACGGCCGCACCAAGTCGGTGGTCGTCGAGACCAAGAAGCGCAAGTTCTCGCTGCCCGGCGACAAGCCGGAGCCGGCGGCAGCGCCTGTGTCCGTCTTCACGCCGAAGCCGGTCGCGGCAGCGCCCGCCGTGCAGGAAGCTCCCAAGGCGCCTCCCCCTCCGCCGCCGGTCGAACGCGGCGGCATGGTGCTGAACGAGTTGTCGCGCCAGGAAATGGAAGCACGCCGCCGGGCTCTCGAGGGCTCGAAGGTCCGTGATGTCGAGGATCGCCAGCGCGCCATCGAGGAAGCCAAGCGCCGCAGCGAGGACGAAGAGCGCCGCCGCCGCGAGCGCGAGGAATCGGCTCGCCGTCAGGCCGAGGAAGAGGCACGGCTGCAAGCCGAGGCCGAATCCCGCCGCCGTGCCGAGGAAGAGGCGCGCCGCCGTGCGCCGCTCGCCGCCGAACTGGCAACAGTCGATGACGAGGAAGAGGTCAAACCGAAGCGGGCCGGTGCCGGCGCACCAGTGCGCCGTCTGGTCACGCCGGAAGTGGCGCGTCCGGCCAAACCGACCAAGGGCGAGGAAGACCGCCGCCGCGGCAAGCTGACGCTGAATTCGGCGCTTTCCGACGAGGATGCGCGCGCCCGCTCGCTCTCGTCGATGCGCCGCCGTCAGGAGAAATTCAAGCGCGCGTTGCATAACGAGCCACGCGAGAAAGTCATGCGTGAAGTGATCCTGCCCGAAACCATCACCATCCAGGAGCTGGCGCAGCGCATGTCCGAGCGCGCTGTCGACGTGGTCAAGTTCTTCATGAAGCAGGGCCAGATCCTGAAGCCTGGTGACGTCATCGACGCCGACACGGCCGAACTCGTCGCCACCGAATTTGGCCACACGGTCCGCCGCGTCGCCGAGTCCGACATCGAAGAGGGCTTGTTCAACATCGCCGATCGTCCCGAGGACCTGCAGCCGCGTCCGCCGGTGGTAACGATCATGGGTCATGTCGATCACGGCAAGACCTCGTTGCTCGATGCCATCCGCAATGCCAACGTCGTCTCCGGCGAGGCCGGCGGCATTACCCAGCATATCGGCGCCTATCAGGTCGAGAAGAACGGTCACAAGGTTACCTTCATCGACACGCCCGGCCACGCCGCCTTCACGGCGATGCGTGCCCGCGGTGCCCAGGCGACCGATATCGCCATCCTCGTGGTGGCAGCTGACGACAGCGTCATGCCTCAGACGATCGAATCGATCAATCACGCCAAGGCGGCCGGCGTTCCGATCATTGTGGCGATCAACAAGATCGACAAGCATGACGCCGACCCGCAGAAGGTGCGTTCGGAACTGCTGCGCCACGAGGTGTTCGTCGAATCCATGGGCGGTGAGGTGCTGGATGTCGAGGTGTCGGCGACCAAGGGCATCAATCTCGACAAGTTGCTCGAAGCGATCCTGCTGCAGGCCGAAATCCTCGACCTGAAGGCCAATCCGGACCGCACCGCCGAAGGCGTGGTCATCGAAGCCCAGCTCGACAAGGGCCGCGGCCCAGTCGCTACCGTGCTGGTGCAGACCGGCACGTTGATGCCGGGCGACATTCTCGTCGCCGGCAACGAATGGGGCCGGGTACGCGCGCTCGTCAATGATCGCGGCGAGCAGGTCAAGGAAGCGCCGCCGGCAATGCCGGTGGAAGTCCTCGGTCTGCAAGGCACGCCACTGGCCGGCGACCGCTTCGCCGTGGTCAACAACGAGGCCCGCGCCCGCGAGATCACCGAATACCGCCAGCGTCTGGCACGCGAGAAGGCGGTGGCCAGGCATGCCGGCCAGCGCGGTTCGCTGGAGCAGATGATGTCGCAGTTGCAGACCAGCGGACTGAAAGAATTCCCGCTGGTTATCAAGGGCGACGTGCAGGGTTCGATCGAGGCGATCAACGCCGCGCTGGACAATCTCGGCACCGACGAGGTGCGTGCCCGCATCGTCCATGCGGGAGCCGGCGGTATCACCGAAAGCGACGTGTCGCTGGCGGAGACCTCGGGGGCCGCGATCATCGGCTTCAACGTTCGCGCCAATGTGCAGGCGCGTGCGGCAGCGGCCGCGGCAGGCATCGAGATCCGCTACTACTCCATCATCTACAATCTCGTGGATGACGTGAAGGCGGCGCTCTCCGGCCTGCTCTCGCCGGAGCGTCGCGAGACCTTCATCGGCAATGCCGAGATCCTCGAGATCTTCGACATCACCAAGGTCGGCAAGATCGCCGGCTGCCGTGTCACCGAAGGCAAGGTCGAGCGTGGTGCGGGCGTGCGCCTGATCCGCGACAACGTCGTCATCCACGAAGGCACGCTGAAGACCCTGAAGCGCTTCAAGGACGAGGTTTCGGAAGTTCCGGGCGGCCAGGAATGCGGCATGGCCTTCCAGAACTACGAGGACATGCGCGTCGGTGACGTCATCGAGTGCTTCCGCGTCGAGATGGTGACCAGGACACTATAAAGCGCTTGGCACCGATATGGGCCAGGACGTTCCAAATTTGGAAGGTATGTTCCCTCTATGGGAGTATACCTTCCAGACAAATGATACGCAGCTTAAACGTGCTGCGCGTTCGTTTTCCGATCTGAGGTATGGTCGATCCAGGCGTTGGATTCTTACAGGGCTTGCTTGGCTGATTTTGATAGCCGCAATTCTTTTGATTATCTGGACATCTGCGTTGGCCGTCGCTCTGCTGGAGTACCTTGCAAAGGGCGTGGTTTCCAGTGAGACAATTTACGTTCTGGCCCCAATTGCTATGGGGACAATATATATAATAATAGCTCGTAGTTTTTTGGTTCCTTTAAAAAGGAAGGCACATAATAAGAAGCTTGGCAATATCGCTGAATCGGTTAAGATTTTCGACGGGTATATTATCCAGTTTTTGGACGAGAGCTCGATAAAGAATCGAAAGATAGAACGGATGCATCTCAGCAACGATTATTTATTCTTCGTTATTGACGACGGCACCCGTTTCGTTTTTGTCCCGAGAGATGTCGTTACCGCCGATGCGCTTGCGAAAATAAAAATCTGGGTAGCTGACGCTCGGTCATAGAATGAGGACCAATTAACGCAGGTTCCCAAGGGTAGCCAAGCCAGTTCAACAGCGCTAAGTGGGCGGCTTGAGGCGGTTCGAACCCGCGCGAAGGAAGAATTTTCATGCCTAGACCATCAACGGCTGGCCCATCCCAGCGCATGCTGCGCGTCGGCGAGCAGGTGCGCCATGCTCTGTCGGAAACCTTGCAGCGCGGCGAGATCCTCGATCCGCTGATCGAGAACACGGTGGTTTCGGTCTCGGAAGTGCGCATGTCGCCCGATCTCAAGATCGCCACCGCCTTCGTTTCGCCGCTCGGCGCCAAGGATGCCGGGGCGGTGATCGAGGCGCTCAACAAGCATGCGAAGTTCGTGCGCGGCCGAGTCTCCGGCGCGCTGCGCCAGATGAAGTACATGCCGGAATTCCGCTTCCGGCTCGACACCAGCTACGACAATTTCCAGAAGATAAACGAGTTGCTGCACTCGCCCGAAGTGGCGCGCGATCTCAGCGCCGACGACAAAGACAAAGACGACCGGAAGGACAGCGAATAGTGGCGCGTCGCGGCAAGAAGAAGGGCCGGCCGATCTCGGGCTGGCTGGTACTGGACAAGCCGGTCGGCATGGGCTCGACTGAAGCCGTCTCCAAGATCAAATGGCTGTTCCAGGCGGAAAAGGCCGGCCATGCCGGCACGCTCGACCCGCTGGCGTCCGGCATGCTGCCGATCGCGCTCGGCGAAGCGACCAAGACCGTGCCATACGTCCAGGACGGCGCCAAGGTCTACCGCTTCACGGTTGCCTGGGGCGAGGAGCGTTCGACCGACGACCTCGAAGGCCCGGCGACCAAAAGCTCGGACCGCCGTCCGGCGGAAGCCGACGTACGGGCGCTGCTTTCGAAATATACCGGCGTCATCATGCAGACGCCGCCGCAATTTTCGGCGATCAAGATCGCCGGCGAGCGCGCCTACGACCTTGCCCGCGATGGCGAGACGATCGACATTCCGGCACGCGAGGTCGAGATCGGCCGGCTCGATCTGGTCGAGCACATGGCCGATCGCACCATCTTCGAGGTCGAATGCGGCAAGGGCACCTACGTCCGCTCGCTGGCGCGCGACATGGGCCGCGACCTTGGCTGCTTTGGTCACATCGCCGAGCTGCGGCGGGTCGAGGTCGAGCCGTTCACGCAGGAAGATTTCGTTACCCTGGCCGAGCTGGAAGCCGCCCGCTTCGGCGAGCAGGGCGAGCCGCAAGCAGCAGACGCCCCGATCGACTTCGGTGCCATCGATGCACTTCTGGTCGACACCGCCGCCGCGCTCGAATGCCTGCCGCAGGTCGCGATCAGCGATGATGCGGCAACCAAAATCCGCCTCGGCAATCCGGTCATCATTCGCGGCCGTGACGCGCCGGTAGAAGCGGAGGAGGCCTGCGCCACCGCGCGCGGCAAGCTGGTCGCCATCGGCGCCATCGAGCAAGGCATGTTCAAGCCAAAGCGGGTCTTTATCGGGTAACAGCTGTCTCTCGGCGCATGATCTCCAACCGGATTCTATTTTGGGAAAGGATCATGCGCTAAATCAACAGGCCTACGGCGTCGTTTGCCGTCCGAAAGGATGCGCTGCGCTGTAGTGCCGTTCGACGCTGCACTCGAGGGGGCACATGGCAAAGGCTGACACGGTCAACAAACGAGCGGCGCTCAAAACACGGCGGCCGCCGGTCGGGGCCTCGCCCGGCACGCTGATCGCCGACCCGGCGGCACGCCGTTCCGAGCTCAGGCTGACATTGATCTCGCCCGAAAAGTTCAAGACCATCGACAATGCCAGCATCGACGACGTCAACACCCATTGCCACAATTGGCCGGTTATCTGGCTCGATTGCACAGGCCTCGCCAACATCCAGCTGATCGAGGAGATCGGCCGGATCTTCAACCTGCATCCGTTGGCGCTGGAAGATGTCGTCAACACCGGCCAGCGGCCGAAGGTGGATTTCTTCGAGGACCATGCCTTTGTCGTCGTCAGGATGATCGACGATGTCACCGCGCATCGCTACGAACAGATCGCCGTCTTCTTCGGCAGGAACTTCGTCGTCACCTTCCAGGAACGCGAAGGCGACCCGTTCGATCCCGTGCGCAAGCGGATCGCAAGCTCGGTGCCCAACCGCTTGCGCTCGCGCGGCGCCGACTATCTCGCCTATGCTTTGATCGACGCCATCGTCGACAGCTATTTCCCGCCAATCGAGGCTGCCGGCGAATTGGTCGACAGCATTGAGGACCAGATGCTGAACCAGGCGCACAAGCATCAGATGCGGCAGCTTCACGAATTGCGGCGCGATGCCAATGTGCTGAAGGGCGTGCTTTGGCCGATGCGCGACGCGCTGGCGACCATGATCCGCAATGACGTCTCTTATGTGAAGGCCGAAACCAAGATATTTCTGAACGACACGCTCGATCATTCGCTGCGATTGATCGAACTGGTCGAAACCCAGCGCGACATGCTGACCGGCCTGATCGAGATGCACTTGTCGCTCAGCCAGGCGCGCACCAACGACGTCATCAGCTATCTGACGATCGTCTCGGTGATCTTCATGCCGCTTACCTTTCTCGTCGGCGTATGGGGCATGAATTTCGACCCCGACACCTCGCCCTGGAACATGCCGGAGCTGAAGGCCTATTACGGCTATCCCCTGTCGCTCGTCTTCATGGCGCTTGTTGCGGTCGGGCTCTTTGCGTACTTCAAATGGAAGAAATGGCTCTGACTAGGCGGAAGTGCCCGTTTATGCAGCAAAAAGCCGGCTTGTGAATTAGGCTGGCCTTTTTGTCGGAATTGCACTATATGCGCCGCAGCCTCGCGCTTTGACGCGTTGCTTGCACCGGCCCCTGCTGGACGACATCCCGGCTGAGGGCGTCCCGTTTCCTCAAACAGACAAGGAAAAACACGATGTCGATTACTGCCGAACGCAAGAAGGAATTGATGGGCGAATTCGCTACCGCCAAAGGCGATACCGGGTCTCCGGAAGTCCAGGTGGCCATCCTTTCGGAGCGCATCAAGAACCTGACCGACCATTTCAAGGACCACAAGAAGGATAACCATTCCCGCCGTGGTCTGCTCGCTCTCGTTTCCCAGCGCCGCAGCCTGCTTGATTATCTCAAGCGCAAGGACGACGCGCGCTATCAGACGCTGATCGAGAAGCTCGGTCTGCGCCGTTGACGAATTGACCGGCGGGTTCTTTCGAGAGCCCGCCGGTCGCGCATTGGAGCATCGGGTCATCCAAGGCTCCATGAAGGAAGTAGGAAGGAACTAGAGCGCCGCGCATCGGTTTGGGTGCGCAAAGGACGCTCTGAAGTTTAGATTTGCGCAGGATATTTTCCGAAAACCTGGTTTTCGGGTTCACGCGCAAGGCCACTCGGATCGATTGGCCAACCCGGTTTCGAAACAGCAGAGGGCCGCTCGAAACCGCCCATGGACGGTCATGGGGCAGGATTGCAGGACGCTCGTGCGGCACCGCGCCGAATAAACCGAGCCTCCCGTTGTCTTGCCCGTGGCTGCCCGAGAAAGGAAGCCAAGGGAAAGGGGCATCCGCGCACGCTGAAACGGCGCGGCCCTTTCCGCATATGAAGGACAAGACATGTTCAATTACCACAAAGTGGAAATCGAATGGGGCGGCCGTCCGCTCATTCTCGAAACCGGCAAGATCGCACGTCAGGCTGACGGCGCGGTGCTGGCCACCTATGGCGAAACCAAGGTTCTCGCCACCGTCGTCTCGATGAAAGAGCCGAAGCCCGGCCTCGACTTCTTTCCGCTGACGGTCAACTACCAGGAAAAGACTTACGCCGCCGGCAAGATCCCGGGTGGCTATTTCAAGCGGGAAGGCCGTCCGAGCGAGAAGGAAACGCTGGTTTCCCGCCTGATCGACCGCCCGATCCGCCCGCTCTTCGCCGAAGGCTACAAGAACGACACCCAGATCGTCGTCACCGTCGTCCAGCACGATCTCGAAAATGACCCGGACATCCTGTCGATCGTCGCCACCTCCGCCGCCCTGACCTTGTCCGGCGTGCCGTTCATGGGCCCGGTTGGCGGCGCCCGCGTCGGCTACATCAACGGCGAATATGTGCTCAACCCGCATGTCGACGAGATGCAGGAATCGAAGCTCGACCTGGTCGTCGCCGGCACCGCCGACGCCGTGCTGATGGTCGAGTCCGAAGCCAAGGAACTCGGCGAGGACCTTATGCTTGGCGCCGTCATGTTCGGCCACAGGGGCTTCCAGCCGGTGATCGACGCGATCATCAAGCTGGCTGAAGTCGCGGCCAAGGACCCGCGCGACTTCACCGCGCCGGACTATTCCGCACTTGAAGCCGAGATGCTCAAGATCGTCGAAGGCGAGCTTCGCGACGCCTACAAGATCACCGACAAGCAGAAGCGCTATGCCGCCGTCGACGCCGTCAAGGCGAAGGTCAAGGCCGCGTTCGCGCCGGCAGAAGGCGAAGAGGCCAAATACACGTCCGAACAGATCGGCACCGTGTTCAAGGAGCTCCAGGCCAAGGTCGTGCGCTGGAACATCCTCGACACCGGTTCGCGCATCGACGGCCGCGACCTGAAGACGGTCCGCAAGATCGTCTCGGAAGTCGGCGTCCTGCCGCGCACGCACGGCTCGGCGCTGTTCACTCGCGGCGAGACCCAGGCACTGGTTGTCGCCACGCTCGGCACCGGCGAGGACGAGCAGTATGTCGATTCGTTGACCGGCATGTACAAGGAGAAGTTCCTCCTGCACTACAACTTCCCTCCCTATTCGGTCGGTGAAACCGGCCGCATGGGTTCGCCGGGCCGCCGCGAAATCGGCCATGGCAAGCTCGCCTGGCGCGCCATCCGGCCGATGCTTCCGACCGCCGACCAGTTCCCCTATACGTTGCGCGTCGTTTCGGAGATCACCGAGTCCAACGGCTCGTCGTCAATGGCTACCGTCTGCGGCACCTCGCTGGCTCTGATGGATGCCGGCGTGCCGCTTGCCAAGCCGGTCGCCGGCATTGCGATGGGCCTGATCAAGGAAGGCGAGCGCTTCGCCGTGCTCTCCGACATCCTTGGCGACGAGGACCACCTCGGCGACATGGACTTCAAGGTTGCCGGCACCGCCTACGGCATCACCTCGCTGCAGATGGACATCAAGATCGAGGGCATCACCGAGGAGATCATGAAGATCGCCCTCGACCAGGCCAAGGATGGCCGTCAGCACATTCTCGGCGAAATGGCCCACGCGCTGTCCGGCGCACGTGCAGAGCTCGGCGAGTTCGCGCCGCGCATCGAGGTCATGCACATCCCGACCGACAAGATCCGCGACGTGATCGGCTCGGGCGGCAAGGTCATCCGCGAGATCGTCGAAAAGACCGGCGCCAAGATCAACATCGAGGACGACGGCACCGTCAAGATCGCCTCGGCCAATGCCAAGGAGATCGAGGCGGCGAAGAAGTGGATACACACCATCGTCGCCGAGCCGGAAGTCGGTGAAATCTACGAAGGCACGGTCGTCAAGACCGCCGACTTCGGCGCTTTCGTCAATTTCTTCGGTCCGCGTGACGGCCTCGTCCACATATCGCAACTCGCCAATGACCGCGTCGCCAAGACCTCCGATGTGGTCAAGGAAGGCGACAAGGTCTGGGTCAAGCTGATGGGCTTCGACGAGCGCGGCAAGGTCCGCCTGTCGATGAAGGTCGTCGACCAGGCCACCGGCAAGGAAATCGTGCGCGACAAGAAGAGCGAAGGCGAAGAAAACGCCGCCTAAGCTGATCTAACTATGCAATCGAAGCGGGCGCGCCGGAAGGTCGCGCCCGTTTGCGTTTCAACAACAGCCTTGCAGTTCAAGAGTGGTGAATGTCCGCCGAGCCGCTGAAAACGCTTTTCCATCCGTTCGAGGCCGGTGCTGTTTCCCTGCCACGAAAGGATGAACGCATACTCTTTCTCGGTGCCGAGCCCGGCTTTCGCTTGCCGGAAGGGTTTGATGCCAAGCTTCATCTTGTCCAAGGCTTCAGGCCGCACTTTCGCGCCTTGCAGGCGTCCGGCTTCGCGGTCACGCCGCAGGTCGAAGGCGAGGCTTTCGACGCGGCATTTGTGCTCGCTGGCCGCCATCGCGGCCAAAACGAGGTGCGCGTTGCCGAAGCGGTCGAACGCGCAGCACCAGGCGGGTTGATCGTTGCCGCCGGCAGCAAGGACGATGGAATCGCCAGCCTGCGCAAGCATGTCGGCGCCCTTGTGCCGCTCGAAGGCCACCTGCCGAAGCATCACGGCATTGCCTTTTGGTTTCGCCGGCCGGCCGATACCGTTGCCGCGGCAACGCTTCGCGCCGCCAATCCGGACTTGGTGGTCGAGGACCGCTTCCGCACGGCCCCAGGCATGTTTTCCTTCGACAAGATCGATGCCGGATCGAAGCTGCTGGTCGAAAATCTGCCCAACGATCTGCGTGGCAGCGTTGCGGATTTCTGTGCCGGTTGGGGCTATGTCGCCGCCGAAGTCGCCGCCCGCTCACCCGGCATATCGGCGCTTGACCTTTACGAAGCGGATTTCGAGGCGCTGGAGGCGGCCAAGGCCAATGTCGGCAACACAGGCGTGGGGCCACGTTTCTTCTGGATAGATCTTTTGAGCGAACCGGTCGAGCGCCGCTACGACGTGGTCGTCATGAACCCGCCCTTTCACCGCAGCCGGGCGACTGAGCCGGAAATCGGTGCCGGCATGATCCGCGCGGCAGGCAAGGCGCTGAAGCCCGGCGGCCGGCTGTTCATGGTGGCAAACCGTCAGCTTCCCTACGAACCGGTGCTGGCGGCCGCCTTCTCCAGCCATGCGGAGCTCGCCCGCGACGGCATGTTCAAGGTCTTATCGGCGCGACGCTGAAATCCTGCGGGGCAAGCCGGCGATACGTCGCTCGCGCTATTCCCGCCCGCCGTCGGTCTGCTTCAATTCGTCAAGCGTCGGCATGGAAACGATGTGATAGCCGGAATCGACATAGTGGATTTCGCCGGTGACGCCGGATGACAGGTCGGACAGCAAATAGAGCGCGGAGCCGCCGACTTCGTCGATCGTCACTGTACGGCGTAGCGGCGAGTTGCGCTGCTGGTAGGAGAACATGTGGCGTGCGTCGGAAATCCCGGCGCCCGCAAGCGTCCGTACCGGTCCCGCCGATATGCCGTTCACCCTGATGCCGCGCGGGCCGTAGTCGTTGGCGAGATAGCGGACGCTGGCCTCCAGCCCCGCCTTGGCGACACCCATAACGTTGTAGTTCGGCATGACACGGACCGAGCCGGCATAGGTCAGCGTGATCATCGAACCGCTATCCTTCATCAATGTGGCGGCGTGACGGGCGATCTCGGTGAAGGAGTAGCAGGAGATCACCATGGTGCGGATGAAGTTGTCGCGGCTCGTATCGGCGTAGAGGCCTTTCAGCTCGTTCTTGTCGGAAAAGCCGATGGCATGGACGACGAAATCCAGCCCGCCCCACGCCTTCCCCAAAGTCTCGAAAGTCGCGGCGACCGACACGCTGTCCTCGACGTCGCAAGGCACCACCAGGGATGCGCCCAATTTCTCGGCGAGCGGCTTGACCCGGCGCCCGAAGGCCTCGCCCTGATAGGTGAAGGCGAGGTCCGCGCCATGTTCGGACAGTTTGCGGGCGATACCCCAGGCGATCGAATGATCGTTGGCAACACCCATGACAAGCCCGCGCTTGCCCTTCATCAATCCGTCCATGGTCGGCAAATCCTTATGCGGAATAGCGCTGGAAAATCAGCGTTGCGTTGGTGCCACCGAAACCGAACGAATTGGACAAAACGGTGTCGATCCTTGCATCGTCGATGCGCTTGCGCACGATCGGCATGTCCTCGAATTCCGGATCGAGGTTCTCAATGTGGGCGCTCTCGCCGATGAAGCCGCCTTGCATCATCAGGATCGAGTAGATCGATTCCTGCACGCCGGCGGCGCCCAGAGAATGGCCGGTTAGCGATTTGGTCGACGTGATGAAAGGCATCTTCTCGCCGAACACCTCGCGGATGGCGTCCATTTCCTTGGAGTCGCCGACCGGCGTCGAGGTGCCGTGCGTATTGATGTAGTCGACCGGCGAGGACACCGTTGCGAGCGCCTGCTTCATGCAGCGCGCCGCGCCTTCGCCCGACGGTGCCACCATGTCGTAGCCGTCCGATGTCGCGCCATAGCCGACGATCTCGGCATAGATCTTGGCGCCGCGTGCCTTGGCATGCTCGAGCTCTTCAAGAATCAGCACGCCGGCGCCGCCGGCAATGACGAAACCGTCGCGATCGACGTCGTAGGCGCGTGAGGCGACCGATGCCCTGTCGTTGAACTTGGACGACATGGCGCCCATGGCATCGAAGAGATCCGACATCGTCCAGTCGAGATCCTCATGGCCGCCGGCGAAGACGATGTCCTGCTTGCCCCACTGGATCAGCTCGTAGCCATTGCCGATGCAATGCGCAGACGTCGAGCAGGCCGATGAGATCGAATAGTTGACGCCGTGGATCTTGAACCAGGTGGCAAGCGTCGCCGACGCGGTCGACGACATCGCTTTTGGCACCGCGAACGGCCCGATCCGCTTGGGGCTGCCGTTTTTGATCGTGGTCTCGGCCGCCTCGACGATAGCACGGGTCGACGGTCCGCCGGAGCCCATCACGATACCGGTGCGCTCGTTGGTGATGTCGGCCTCGTCGAGGCCGGCGTCTGCGATCGCCTGGTCCATTGCGACATGGTTCCAGGCAGCACCCTGCGACAGGAAGCGCATGGCGCGACGGTCGATCATGCCCGATGGGTCCAGCGTCGGCGCACCCCACACCCGGCAACGGAAGCCATGCTCGGCGAAAGAGTCGGAGAAGCTGATGCCGGATCTGGCATCGTGCAGCGAGGTCTGCACCTCGTTGGCATTGTTGCCTATCGACGACACGATGCCGAGACCTGTGACTACGACCCGTCTCATTCGCAACTCCTTCCAGCGCGGACCCCGAACCTGAAATCAATTTCCGGAATGGAACCATGCGCAAATTAAAGTGCTACAGCGTTCATCAGACGTCCAAGACGTCGTACTGTAGGGTCTTCGTTCAGACGGCGGCCGATTGCTTGGACAGACCGACCTTCAGATCCGTTGCCGCGTATATGGGCTCGCCATCTGCCTTCAGCCAGCCATCGGCGATGCCAAGCACAAGCCGACCGCGCATCACTCGCTTGAAGTCGACGCCATACTCCACCTTCTTGACCGAAGGCGTGACCATGCCTTTGAACCTCACCTCACCGGTCGACAGCGCCATCCCCTTGCCGGGTTCACCGAGCCATCCGAGATAGAACCCCGTCAACTGCCACATGGCGTCCAGGCCTAGGCATCCTGGCATGATCGGATTACCGATGAAATGGCAGGCGAAAAACCACAAATCCGGCTTGATATCGAATTCCGCGCGGATGAAACCCTTGTCGAACGCACCGCCGGTCTCGCTGATCTCGGTGATGCGGTCGAACATCAGCATCGGCGGATAGGGCAGCTGCGCATTTCCCGGTCCGAACAGCTCGCCGCGGGCGCAGGCAAGCAATTCCTCGTAACCGTAGCTGGATTTCGAACCCGCCATCAATCTCGTCCCCGTGATCGTCCCGGGCGATAGGCGCCCTTGTCGGTGGTTTCCTAACACAATCTGTTTCAGGCCGGAAACCGGCGCTTGCGCTTAACCTGCCCGTCTGCCCGGGTCAATGCGCGCTATTGATCGCATTCGGTCGACAGAATATATGTCAGCACACGTCCAGTTTCGGCAGATGCTCAATTTCTGCCATTTTGGACCTGTCTGAGGCGGAACTGTGAGCGCGACGGATAGATGGATCTGGGTTGCCGGAAGGATAATGTCGCTGTGGACAAGCGGGTTCGCGAGGCCGGTCTGAGGCCGACACGCCAGCGCATCGCGCTGGCCGATCTGCTTTTCGCCAAGGGCGACCGCCATCTTTCGGCCGAGGAACTGCACGAGGAGGCGCTTGCCGCCGGCGTGCCGGTGTCTCTGGCCACCGTCTACAATGCTCTGCACCAGTTTACCCAGGCCGGTCTTCTCCGCATCCTTGCCGTCGAGGGATCGAAGACTTATTTCGACACCAACACTTCCGATCACCATCATTTCTATATCGAGGGCGAAAACAGGATCTTCGACATCGACAGCGGCCCGGTGACGGTTTCCAACCTGCCGGAACCGCCGGAGGGCATGGAGATCGCCAATGTCGATATCGTGGTGAGACTGCGTCCGAAACGCTGCGACTGACCGGCGCCTTATGAAATTCCTGGATTTGACGCTCCGGCTCGAATGGGTCGCCGTCGCGGTGGCGGCTCTTGTCTTCTATGCGATCGCCGGTGTTTCCTGGTGGCTGTTTGCCGTGCTCATTCTGGCGCCCGACCTGTCGATGCTGGGTTACATGGCCGGGCCGCGCGTCGGGGCGGTCGCCTACAACGCCTTGCACATACTGATCTTGCCCGTTCTGCTGGCGCTTGTCGGCAGCGTCTTTGACAATGCAATGGCGGTAGCTGTCGCGCTGATCTGGATCGCCCACATCGCCATCGACCGCGCTCTGGGCTATGGTTTGAAGCTGTCAAGCAGTTTCCAGGATACCCATCTCGGCCGCATCGGCCGCTAAACCATCCCCGAACCGAAGATCAGCGGAACAAATGCCGGATCCGGTGCTTACAGCGCTGGCCCGACCTGTGGTTCGGAAAAGTCAGTTCTTGACCTTTTCGCCGGGATAGGCACCCCAGACCAGCGACTGCGCGAGCCAGCCGGTATGGCCGTCGAAGGTCATTTCGCACCACTGGCCATCGCAGGACTTGATCGTGCCCATCACCCCCGGTTCGAGGATCGCGATGACGCCTGCATCTTTTGCCGGGTCGTCAAGGAGGTTGACGCGAGCGTCCTTGCCGCGCTGCCAGGGGGCGACGATCGCCGTGCGACGGCCCGAAAGCAGCGACTGATTGATCCAGCCTTCCGAGCCGTCGGCATCACGCACACGGCGCCACGTATCGAACTCCTGGATGATCTCCATCGGCAGGCCTGGCTTCATATACATCCAGTCGACGGAATAATTGACGCCCGGCCCAACGCGCGAGTTGACGCGGCCGGATTTCAGGCTGACGAAGCGCGGCAGCGGCAAGCCGCTTGGTCCGAGCGTGACGCTCTGGGCGGGTGCGGCGGCACTTTGCGCCATCACCAGTGGGCTATGGATGAGAGCGCCGAGGAATGCTGCACTGAGGGTCAGGCGGAGCGACGCGAAACCAGACACTTTCGTTCCTTTCGGCGCCGGCCCATCGGCCTTCGCCCCTTTTTCTTTGTCTTCGGCGGAACCGCTTGTTACATGAGTGAGCGGTACCGCGATCGGCTCTCAGTTTCGCCGTTCTTGGTTAAAGAGGTCTCAACGAGATCGGGTTCGAGGAAACAATGGCAGGCAAAAAGAAGCCCCTCGTCGTCATCACGCGCAAGTTGCCCGACCTAGTCGAGACCCGCATGCGCGAGTTGTTCGACGCCCGCTTGAATGTGGAGGACAGGCCGATGACGCAGCCGGAACTGGTGGCGGCGGTCAAGGAGGCCGACGTGCTGGTGCCGACTGTGACCGACAATATCGACGCGGCGCTGATTGCCCAGGCCGGCGACAACCTCAAGCTGATCGCCAACTTCGGCAATGGCGTCGACAAGATCGACGTTGCGGCAGCGGCCAAGAAAGGCATCACCGTCACCAACACGCCGAACGTGTTGACCGAAGATACGGCCGACATGACCATGGCGCTGATGCTGGCCGTACCGCGGCGGCTGGCTGAAGGCGCCAACGTGCTGACCGGCGATAAGAAATGGGCGGGCTGGTCGCCGACCTGGATGCTCGGCCGGCGCATTTGGGGCAAACGGCTCGGCATTGTCGGCATGGGTCGCATCGGCACCGCTGTCGCCAGGCGCGCCAAGGCGTTTGGCCTCTCGATCCACTACCACAACCGCCACCGCGTACTGCCGGCAATCGAGGACGAGTTGGAAGCGACGTATTGGGAAAGCCTTGACCAGATGCTCGCCCGCATGGACATTATCTCGGTCAATTGTCCATCGACACCGGCAACCTTCCACCTGCTTTCTGCACGGCGGCTGGCGCTTCTGCAACCGTCAGCTTACATAGTCAACACCGCGCGCGGCGATATCATCGATGAGGAATCGCTGGTCAAGCTCATCCATGACGGCAAGATCGCTGGCGCAGGCCTCGACGTCTACGAGCACGAGCCGGCGCTGAACAGCAAGCTGCTGAAGCTTGCCCACAAAGGCAAGGTCGTGCTGTTGCCGCATATGGGTTCGGCGACGCTCGAAGGCCGTATCGACATGGGCGAGAAGGTGATCATCAATATCCGCGCCTTCTTCGATGGTCATCGCCCGCCCGACCGCGTGCTGCCGTTGAGGGCGTGACCTGCCGTCACGCCGGCACGGTCTTGCCGCGGCAACCGCGCGTTCGTCGTTGGATAGCTTTGGCTTACGAAAACGCCTTGCGCATGGTGATTGAGGTCGGCCGGTCGTAGCCCTTGTGCGCTGTCCGTTCGGTTTCACGAAAACCGAGGCGGGCAAAGGCTGCGTGATTGCCGGTCAGCTCGATCCGGGTCTGGAGCTCGATGGCGGTCCTGTTGTGGCTGCGGGCAAGATCTTCGACGGCCTGCATCAGCTGTTTTCCAATGCCTTGTCCCTGAAGAACCGGCTCGACCGCGAGCTTTCCAACATAGAGCTCGTCTGCGCGCTTCAGGATGAAGACGCAACCGACGATCTCGTTTTCCTTCAGCGCCAGGAATGCTGTCTCCTCCAGCGCTCTAGCCCTGAGATTTTCAATGGTGAGCCGATGCGCCGAGGACGGCGGGTCAATAACCCCGTCCATAAAGGCGAAGGCGCGCATGACCAGCGCCAGCACCTCGTCCCAACGGTCGAAATCGGCCGCAAGCTGCACGATGGAAACGTCGGCAGGCAGGCTCACGGGCTGGTTCGCTTGTAGCGGATCGTGTCGAAGCGTGCCGCCAGCGCATCGTAGAGCAGCAGTCGTCCGACCAGCGGCTCGCCAATCCCGGTGATCAGCTTGATCGCTTCCATGGCTTGCAGCGTGCCGATGACCCCGGTCAGCGCGCCGACAATGCCGGCCACCGCGCAGGATGGCACCAGTCCCGGCGGCGGCGCCTCGGGAAAGAGATCGCGGTAGCTTGGGTTCAACTTGCCGTCCGGGCCGGTTTCGAATGGCTTCAGTACGGTGACCGAGCCGTCAAAGCGGCCAACGGCGGCATGCACGAGCGGCCGGCTTTCCGCGGCGCAGGCGTCGGCCACCGCGTAGCGTGTCTCGAAATTGTCGGAGCCGTCAACGACGATGTCATAACGGGCAATGAGGGTAGGGGCGTTGTCCACGGTCAGCCTGAAATTGTGCTCTTCCACGACGACGTTTGGATTGATGCGGATGATCGCCGCTCTGGCGCTGTCGGTTTTCGCCATCCCGACATCGCCCGTGGCGTGGATCACTTGTCGTTGCAGGTTGGAAAGCGAAACGATGTCGTCGTCGACGATACCGAGAGTGCCAATCCCTGCGGCGGCGAGATATTCGAGCACCGGCGCTCCCAATCCGCCGGCGCCAATGACGAGCACCCGCGCCCGCTTCAGCCGCTGCTGGCCGGCGCCGCCGATCTCGGGCAGCACGATGTGGCGGGCGTAGCGTTCGAGCTCTTCATCGGTGAGGGCGGCTGTGATCATCGCCGGACCATATAGCGGAGGAAAAAGCTTGTCAGGTATCAATGCATGCCGCTCAGAAGTGCGCCATGAACCAAGTTCAAATGGTCGGCCTGACCGTGCCGTGATCGACGGTCAGGAATTGCGCGCGTCCCTTGAGGCTGTCAAACAACGCGGCATCGGTCCCGGTCATGAAGGCCTGGCAGTTTAGTTCCTCCAGGATCGAGAACAAGGCCGCCCGTCGACCGCCGTCGAGATGGGCGGCGATCTCGTCGAGCAGCAGGATCGGTGTCATGCCCGACATCTCGCCGGTTAGCCGCGCATGCGACAAGACAATGCCGACCAGCAGCGCCTTCTGCTCGCCGGTCGAACAGAGCTCGGCCGGCATCGCCTTGGGCCGGTGGCGCACCACGAGGTCGGAACGGTGCGGGCCGTCGAGCGTGCGTCCGGCGTTGCGGTCGCGGTCGCGCCCCTGGGCAAGCGCACGACGGAACCGTTCCTCTACGTCGACGGCCGGCAAGATACCGAGTTCGCCTTCCAGTTCGCCAGAGATGCCGATGTCGGCTTGCGGAAACGGTCCGTCGCCGGGCAGCCGGTCGATCATGGCGGCGAGCAGGCGCACCAGTTCGGCACGCGCCGCGGCAATCGCCACGCCGGTCTCGGCCATTTGCATCTCGATCGCATCGAACCAGGCACCGTCGCGTGAACCGTCGGCGAGCAGTCTGTTGCGGCCGCGCATTGCCTTTTCGTAGTCAAGCGCGCGCTGGCCGTGGCCAGGATCGATCGCCAGCACCAGCCGGTCTAGGAAGCGCCGGCGGTCGGCGGCCGGCCCGGGGAACAGGCCGTCCATGGCCGGTGTCAGCCAGACCACGCGCAGCCATTCCAGCATGTCTTCGGCTGAGCGTGCCGTCGCGCCGTTGATCCGCACCCGCCGGCCGGCTTCGCCGTCGCTGCCCGATATTCCGGTACCGATCTCGACCTGCCCTTCCGGCCCGTCAAGCCGGGCATGCAGCGCAAAGCCACCGTCGCCGCCTTCGCGCGCCACCTCGGAATAGGGTGCGCGGCGCAGGCCGCGGCCCGGCGTGAGCAGCGAGATCGCTTCAAGCAGATTGGTCTTGCCGGCGCCATTGTCGCCGGAGAAAACCACAGCGCCGGGATCAAGGTCGATTGCCAACGCCGCATAGTTGCGGAAATTCGTAAGTGTGAGCTTACTTATGTACGTCTGCTGCGGTTTTGCAGATCTGGTCACGACAGCAAGATGGCCCCGTTCGGGCCCTACACCCGCATCGGCATCAGCACGTAGAGCGCGGTCTCGTCGGCCATGTCGTGGATCAGCGTCGGGGAACCGGCATCCGCCAGCATGAACTTCGCCTCCGTGCCGGTCAGTTGCGCGGCAACGTCGAGCAGGTATTTGGCGTTGAAGCCGATTTCGATCGGATCGGACGAATAGTCGGCCGCCAGTTCCTCGGTGGCACTGCCCGAATCCGGGTTGTTGACCGCAAGCGTGACCTGCCCTTCGGCGATCGAAAGCTTCACCGCCCGGCCGCGTTCGGACGAAATGGTCGAAACGCGATCGACGGCAGCGGCGAAACTCTGGCGATCGATAATCAGCTTCTTGTCGTTGCCGGTCGGAATGACGCGCTGGTAGTCCGGGAAAGTGCCGTCGATCAGCTTGGAGGTCAAGATAACGCTGCCGATGGTGAAACGGATCTTGGTGTCGGACAACTCGGTGGTGACTGCAACATCGGGATCGTCGACCAGCTTTTGCAGCTCGCTGACCGTCTTTCGCGGGATTATGACGCCAGGCATGCCCTCAGAGCCTGCCGGCGCATCGATCTCGGCGCGCGCCAGCCGGTGGCCGTCGGTCGCGACAGAGCGCAGCTTCAGCTTGCCGCCGGCCTCGTGCGTGTGCAGATAAATGCCGTTCAGATAATAGCGCGTCTCCTCGGTCGAGATGGCGAACTGGGTCTTTTCGATGAGGCCCTTTAGTCCGACGGAATCGAGCCGGAAAATATGCGAGAACGACCCGGCTGAAAGCTCGGGAAAGTCGGACTGCGGCAGGCATTGCAGGCGGAAGCTCGAGCGCCCCGACGTCACCGTCATGGCGTTGCCGTCTTCGTCGGTCTTCAGCGCCACCTCCGCGCCGTCGGCAAGCTTGCGCACGATGTCGTAGAGCAGATGTGCCGGGACCGTCGTCGCCCCGCCACGTTCGACCTTTGCCGGCGTTGCTTCGGTCACCTCCAGGTCGAGGTCGGTCGCCTTCATTTCAAGGCTGGCCCCCTCGGCGCTGAGCAGCACGTTCGACAGGATCGGAATGGTATTGCGCCGCTCGACCACGCGGTGAACATGGTTGAGCGACTTCAGGAGATTTGACCGTTCCAGGATAACACGCATGACGAAACAGGCTCGCTTGAATGAATGAACGGGTCTCCGGCAAGCGGCGCCCCGCGAAAGGTCTGAACAGGCTCAGAATCTGAGTAAACTGACAGGAAAAACCCGGCAAACGCAAGCCCGCGCCACCGGTTCGGACCGGCTGCACGGGCTTTCTGGGGATAAAAAGGCCGGAGTCCGCGAGCAGGCGTTTTTCGGGCCGTCAGGCCTGGTCGTTGATCAGCCTTCTCAGCAATTCGAGTTCCTGCGCCAGTGTGTTGTCGGCACCGGAAAGATCCTCGATCTTGCGCACCGCATGCAGCACGGTCGTATGGTCACGACCGCCGAACCGCCGCCCGATCTCCGGCAGCGAGCGCGGCGTCATCACCTTCGACAGATACATGGCGACCTGCCGTGGCTTGACGATGGTGCGTGTGCGCCGGTTGGACAGAAGTTCGGTCTTCGACACGTTGTAGTGGCGCGCGACGATGCGCTGGATGTCCTCGATACGCACCCGCTTGGGTTCGCCCGAACGATAGATGTGGCCAAGGATCTCGTCGATGCGGTCGATGGTGATCTGCGGTTCGAAGGATTGGCGAAACAAAAGCTGGTTGAAGGCACCTTCGAGCTCGCGTCCGCTGCCGGTCACCGTGCGGGCGACGTGGTTGAGGATCTCTTCGGAAATATCGAGCGACGCATCGTCGAGCTTGGCGGTGGCAAGCCTGAGCTTGAGCATACCGATACGCATGGCGAAATCCGGGGCTGACATTTCCAGCGCGACGCCGCCGTTGAGGCGCGAGCGGACGCGTGGCTCCAGCGACTCCAATTCCGACGGCGGCCGGTCGGCTGCGACCACCACTTGCTTGGCGCTGTCGAGCAGCATGTTGATCAAATGGCAGAATTCGTGCTGGATCGACTTGCCCTGCAGGAACTGCATGTCGTCGATGATGAGGAGGTCGATGTCGCGCAGCTGTTCTTTCAGCGTCAGTGCGTTGTTGTCGCGGATCGCGGTGGCGAACCGCCACATGAAATACTCAGCCGTCAGATAGACGACCCGCGATTTCGGATTCTGCTTCAGCGATTCTGCGGCGATCGCCTGCAACAGGTGCGTCTTGCCCAGCCCGACCGTCGCGTGAAGAAAGAGCGGATTGAAACGCACCGCGCTCGACTGCGATTCCGCGACCGCCTTGGCGGCGGCAAAAGCCACTCGGTTCGATGGTCCTTCGATGAAGGAGGTGAAAGTATAGCGTGGATCGAGTGGCGAACCGAGAACATTGTGCCGGAACTCGGTTTCTGCCGGCATCCCCGGGCGGGGTACCGGGACCCGTTCGACCCTGCTGGGGCTCGCCGTGCCCGCAGAGAGCGCGGTTTGCGTCTGCCTGGTCATCTTGCGCGCCGGGGCCACTTCTGGCTCGACGCTGTTGCGGCCCTGCCGTGTGGCGGTGCGAACCACGATCTCGATCTTGAGGATCTCCGGATCCTCGTGCTTCCACAACTCGGTGATGAGATCGAGATAGTGGCCGTTGATCCATGAACGCAGGAATGCGGTTGGCACTGAGATGCGGACAATGCCCTTAGAGGATTCAGCGACCTTCATGCGCCCGAACCAGCTCGAATAGACCTCGGTTCCCAGACGCGCCTTCAACTGGGCCTTGACCCGATCGAACTTCTGTTCAGCTTCATTGGAAGCCGCCATGTCGTTCCTTCCGATTAACGTTCCAGGAAATGGGAGGTCGCCTGTAAGCTCCCTTTCGATGCCGCCGCTCTGCATGATCGAGTTCCTTGTCTCTTGTACCTGTTTTCCGCCGGGGATGCGCCTCCTGCATCCATGTTTCCGGCGACCGTGTCTTCGCTGCGACACCATCGCCGCCGCCGGCTGATGAATCGCCTCGTTGTCGGTCCGGCGCCGAAGAGCCGATCCGCTTTGGTCATGTCAGGGCAACAAAATGCCGTCCGGCGAAAAACCGCCGGCGCACCGTGGACCTGCCATGTACAATTACGCCAGTCCCCTACCGTATCGAAAAGACAAACCAACCCCGTCCGCGGAGTTGAATCCGCGGTGTAAACTCTGCCAATTTGAGCTGGCCGGTTTCAGGCTGGTCAAGGGCCAAGGGCCCGTCCCTTCGATGGACAGACATTACCGAAATCGCTGTGGATAGGGCAAGGCCACCCCTAACGGATTTTTAAGGAATCTGACTAGCAAGGGACGTTTCGAACGCCATGCTGCAACAGTTGATTTTGACAAAGCCATTGTGATTCAAACCCTTTTCCGGCGAATATGAAAAAGGCCACACAACGCGAAATTTTCTGAAATAATTCACTTGACAGCCAATTGTCGCCTATCGGCCGCAGCTGATGTGAACAAGCTGTGGATCACCATCGGTAAGCTTCTGAAAAGAAACGATAATCTGTGACGCTCGGAAATTTTCGTATTGGCGGTTTCGGAGGCTCCGAATATGAGCGGGCATGTATATGCCGGCAAAGCATTTCGAACGTTGAAATGCTCGCGGAGCGCCATTTTGCGGGCTTTCTTTTAAGTACTTGCCGGCAAACGAAAAAACCCGGCGCGATTGGCCGGGTTTGAAGAAGCGCAGTTCAGGAATGGATATATCAGGCTGACAGCACCTTGACCCGTTGGGCCAACCGCGACACCTTGCGCGATGCCGTGTTCTTGTGCACCACGCCCTTGGTCGCGGCGCGCATCAATTCCGGCTCGGCCACCTTGAAGGCAGCCTGTGCGGCCGCCTTGTCGCCAGCCGCGAGCGCCTCTTCGACCTGGCGGATGTAGGTCCGGACGCGGGAGCGGCGGTTCTTGTTGATCGCTGCGCGACGGGCGATCTTGCGCGTTGCCTTTTTGGCCGAGGAGGTATTGGCCATGGTGCCTCTCTTCTGATCTGGTGGGCGCTTGCGGGATACCGCAGGGCGCAAAAAACAAACGGGCAGCCACAGGGCCGCCTCGATTGGTGCGGCTTATAGTTCAGCTTTTCCGGCGCGTCAACGCTGCAGCGCTTTCTTTTTGACCGGCGCCTTCGTCATCTCATCGGTTCGTGAAATTCGGCTTCCGCTTGCCGGTGAAGGCCGCCATGCCTTCCTTCTGGTCATCCAGCGCAAACAGCGAATGAAACAGCCGGCGCTCGAACCGCAGACCCTCGGTGAGCGTCGTCTCATAGGCGCGGTTGACGGCCTCCTTTGCCATCATCACCGACGGCAAGGAAAAACCAGCGATCTTGGACGCTGCCTTAAGCGCTTCCTCGATCAACTCGCCGGCTGGCACTACGCGCGAGACAAGGCCGGAACGCTCGGCCTCGGCTGCGTCCATCATTCGACCCGTCAGGCACATATCCATCGCCTTCGACTTGCCGACAAAGCGGGTCAGGCGCTGCGATCCGCCCATGCCGGGCATGACGCCCAGCGTGATCTCGGGTTGGCCAAACTTGGCGGTGTCGGCGGCGATGATGAAGTCGCACATCATCGCCAGTTCGCAGCCGCCCCCCAGCGCATAGCCCGCCACCGCCGCGATGATCGGCTTTCGTGCCCGCGTAAATTCTTCCCAGCCGACGAAGAAATCCTGCAGATAGGCATCCACATAGGAGATGGACTGCATTTCCTTGATATCGGCACCTGCCGCGAAAGCCTTTTCCGAACCAGTGATGACCATGGCGCCGATATCGGCATTGGCGCCCATGCTATTCACCGACGCGACCAGTTCCGCCAGCACTTGTGAATTCAGCGCGTTGAGCGCCTGCGGCCGGTTCAGCGTAATCAGCCCGACCTTGCCGCGGGTTTCGACGATGATGGTTTCATAGCCCATGCTTTGCTCCTCCTCGCTTCTGGTTCAAGCCTGACAGGCCCGGCAGTGGAAAGTCGAACGACCGCTTTGCACGATACGCTCGATGTGGCCGCCACAACCAGGCTTGGAGCAGGCTTCCCCCTCGCGATCGTAAACCGCGAAGGAATGCTGGAAGTAGCCCAGCGATCCATCGGTCTGCATATAATCGCGCAACGACGAGCCGCCGGCGGCGATCGCATCGGCGACGACCGAGCGGATTGCTTCGGCCAGGCGTTCGCTCTGCTCTTTGGCTTTCTTGCCGGCTCTCGCGAGGGTGCCCGCTTCGCGCAGCGGCGACAGGCCGGCCCGCCAAAGCGCTTCCGAGACGTAGATATTGCCTAGCCCGGCAATCAGCCTCTGGTCCAGAAGTGCCGCTTTCAGCGGTGACTTGCGACCTTTCAGCAACGAAGCGAGCAGCGCGCCGTCCAGTGCGTTGCCTGTAGGCTCGACGCCTAATCCCGCCAGCATCGGATGCATGTCGGGCTCGCCTTCCGAAAACAGCATGAACCCGAAGCGGCGCGGGTCGTTGAAGATCACGCGAGAGCGGACGCCGGCAGGGGATGCGATGTCGAAGACGACGTGATCGTGAGCATTGTTTTTCGAACGTTCGTGGTGGAACGCGCCGGGCGTTGCGCTCTCGTCGGCCGTTTCGATGCGAAACGAACCCGACATGCCGAGATGGCAGATCAGAACCGGGCCGTTGTCCATGTGCATTGTCAGATATTTGGCACGGCGGCCGAGCGCGGCAATCGTCTTGCCGGTCAGCCGCTCCGAAAATCTCTCGGGGAACGGAAACCGCAAATCCGGCCGGCGTGCCTCGACACCGACAATGCGGGCACCTTCAAGGGCCGGCTGCAGACCGCGCCTGACTGTCTCTACCTCCGGCAGCTCAGGCATGGCCACCTATCGTGGCATGGAAGGAGGTGCCGTGACGGCCGCGCGCCAGCCCGAGATGTTCGGCCACGGTTTCGCCGATGTCGGCAAATGTTGTCCTCAGTCCGATGTCTGCGCCTTTGAAACCCGGCCGTGTCCCGATAATCGGAATACGCTCGCGCGTGTGGTCGGTGCCGCGCCACGTCGGATCGTTGCCGTGATCGGCGGTCAAAATGAGCAGATCGCCTGGCCTCAGCCGTGCGAATGCCTCGGGCAGGCGCCGGTCGAAAGCTTCGAGTGCGGCGGCATACCCCGCAACGTCGCGCCGATGCCCGAACTCGGTGTCGAAGTCGACAAAGTTCGCGAAGACGAGGTCGCCGTCGCGGGCGTCTTCCATGGCACCAAGCGTTTTGTCGAACATCGCCATGTTGCCGGCAGCCTTGCGGACTTCCGAGATCCCCCGATGGGCGAAAATGTCGCCGATCTTGCCGATCGCGATAACCCGGCTGCCGCGCGCCGTCAGCCGGTCGAGCAGCGTCGGTTCCGGCGGCGGTACGGCATAGTCGCGACGATTATGCGTTCGCTCGAACGTGGCGGCGGTTTCACCGATAAACGGCCGCGCGATGACGCGGCCGATATTCAGCGGATCGACGAGCCTGCGCACCACTTTGCAGAACTCGTAAAGCCGTTCCAGGCCGAAATGAACCTCATGCGCGGCGATCTGCAGGACGGAGTCGATCGAGGTGTAGCAGATCGGCTTGCCGGTGCGGATATGGTCTTCGCCGAACCGTTCGATAATCTCGGTGCCCGGAGCATGGCAATTGCCGAGGATGCCAGGCACCTTCCCTTCACGCACCATTGCTTCGGTCAACTCGGCCGGAAAGGCGGGAATCTTGTCTGGGAAGTAACCCCAGTCGAAACGGACCGGCAGGCCGGCTATTTCCCAATGGCCCGATGGCGTGTCCTTGCCGCTCGAAACCTCTTGGGCCGCGCCGTGAAAGGCGGCGCTAAGCGGGGCACTGCCATTCTCAAACCTGAAACCCGTCGCCGTTGCCGCGGCCTGGCCGAGACCGAGCGCGAGCATGTTTGGTACAAGAAGGGGTCCGGCACGCAGGCCTTCGCGGTCGGCGCGGCCTTCTGCGCAGGCCCGCGCGATGTGTGCGAACGTATTGGAGCCGGTGTCGCCATAACGTTCGGCATCGGCCGCGCCGCCGATGCCGAAGGAGTCGAGGACAAAAAGGAAGGCGCGTGCCATCGAAAGGTTCATCATTGCCTGTGTGTTGGCTCAGACATAGGGTTCCGCGCCGCCATTGGCAATTCGGAAACCCAAACAGCACGGCTTGGCGTGCTGGTCCCGGAGAGACGAATCGCGGCATGGTCGATCTGCGGATGGAAATGCGCGGCGCGGAGCTCGCATGAGGCTTGCCCTGACAGCATTCGCCGCCGTACTGGCTTTGCTGCTGGATGCGTCTTGCACAAACCTGGCGCGAGCCGATTGGCGCGATGTTATCGGAACGTTCCGTATCGGTATCGTCGCCGAACCGTTGCCGGTCCGAGGGACTATGTGCTGGCTGCAGCCATCGTGCGTCTAGTCTCGGCCCGCGGTCGCAAGCAATAGCAACAGACCGGTTAGCGGGCTTCAGGCGTCAGCAATCGCTGCACGGAATGGTCGGGCTCCTGCGCGGCCGCAGATAATAAGTCTCCGCCATCGATATCGAATTGAAGACCGAGCTCAACCCGAACCGGCTTTGGCCGTCCGCCGACCAGGTGATGATTGGCTTGTAGGCGAGATCGCTTTCGACCCGAATGAGGAACGTGCCTTTGATCTTGAGCGCGCTCGGGACCGTTGTGGTGGAATCCTTGACCGCGTCGACGCTAGAGACGCCATCGACCAGTTTGCGCGACCACACGACCAGGACTTTCGGCGTCGTCTCGTTCGTCACCTGTATCGCCGTGATAATGATCTTCGGTTTCGAGCGGTTGTAGGGCTGGAGCGTGGAACTGCCGATCGCCATGATGGCATCGACATCGGCCGCCTTGACGGTCTGCTGCTGCGTGACGAGGTCCGCTACCATGCTGCCGATGCGGCTGACCTTCTTGCTGGTCTCGATGGCTTGCGAGGCCTCCATTGTCATAAAGTACATGATCAACAGAACAGGCACGATGAGGGCAAACTCGACAGCCGCAATACCGCGGCGGTCCGAGCAAAGCCGGACTGCTCTTGTACAAATCCCTGCGATGCCCAGCTGTGCCCCCGCACGAATCATGGCTTTGCCCTTTTCAAGCGACTACGTGGTTCAGTTGTCGAACGGCTCGTTCTGCCAAGTGATCGAAGCAAAATGCAGCGTTTTGCCGTCCTTCAGGTTGGCCATCGATTTGGCCATGAAGTCGGTCATCACCGGCCATTTGTAAAAAACACGCAGCATGTTTCTCGACTCCGCCAGGCCAGGTGCGACGGTGAAGGTCTGTGTGCTCAAGCCCTTGGTCAGCACGACGTCGCCATCCTGGATCTTGAAACCGGCCAGCGCCGCATCGGCGAAGGTCGGATATTCGCGCAAGTCCACCAGCAATCCGGGACAGGTCTTGGCGACCATGATCTCCAATTTGGTGCAGATCATATCCCGCAGCTTGGTGCCGGACACATCGGCCGGTCTTAGTTGGCCGGTACGCAGCTGGCGCGCGATGTCGTCGGTTGCGTTTGCCATCACTTCCTGTGCGGCAAAAGAAATGCAGCTCTCCAGGATGGCGAAGACAAGAAGCGCGAAAGGAATTGCAAGCATGGCGAATTCGATCGCCGTGCTTCCGCGGCGGTCGCCCAAAAACCGTCTTGGAGAACCTGCTCGTCCTGCCTTGCTCATGTCCTCTGCCCGCCGATGCCGCTTCTGTATCGGTCCCACCCTTAGTTGGAACCGATTGAAGTCCGGTTGGAATGACCGTTAAATTCAACGGGAAGGCCTTAACCCGGCGATAACCGAAGCACGTACTCGCCAAAGACGGAGACGTCGGCTACTAATGCGCGGCGCTCATTTCGGCTTCAGAGGCCTTCTCGGCATCGCTCTTATACGAGCTTTCGCAATATGGCGCGCAGGACATGGTCTGTACTTCGGAACGCCGATAGATGCGCACCGACGACGCTGCCTGGCGTACGACGGTTATTTGCTCATCGACGATCGGGTTGCCCTCCTGGTCGAGGACGACGAGATTGGTGACGCCAAATCCCTTGCCGGTCAGTACGATCGTCGATGCGTCCTGCACGGAGGCGTCGGCGATCGCCGGATTGCCGACGACAATCGTATCGGCGGCGCGCGACAATTTGATGATCTTTGCCTGGTTCATCGTCACCTCGATGCCAGCGCCGGCCTTGGCTGGAAAGGCGAAAGCCGCTGCGGCAAAAAGCACGGCAACTGGAAATGATGATCTCGGCCCGGCCATTGAGGCGCCCCCTGGCAAACTGTTCAACAGAACATGAACGAGATTGGTGAACCAACCGTTAAGCGGCTGGAGTTCAGGATCAAGCCGGAACCGGCATTGGGCCTAGCCGGCACGGCTGGAACGTCTTTGCCGAATTGCGCCTTTCAGCCGGTGGCCTGGCGGCGGGTATTTTAGTTCTGGGTTAACCACGCAATGTCGTCGAAGCGGGAAAGGAATCGGTAAGCCTGTTTATTAAGCCGATTGAAACAGCTTCTCCTTAGATTCGCAGTATCCGATCAGCCACCAAGAGAAGTTGACGGAAGTGCTGTAACAATTGGAGTAGGAGCTCGAATGTCTAACCTCATCGCACGTTTTGTGAAGGACGAATCCGGCGCGACCGCTATCGAATACGGTCTGATCGCCGCTCTTATCGCACTCGCCATCATGGTCGGCGCCGGCCAGCTCGGCAACTCGCTGAACGCCAAGTTCACCGCCATCTCCACCAAGGTGAACGGTAGCTGACCGTAACGGGTTCGGTTGTTCTGAAATAAGGGCCGCCGCACTGGCGGCCCTTATTTAGTCCTGGTATGATTTGAAACTTAGGCCTCATCAGTCGTTAATCGAATAGGATTAGGTTGGGGCCAGATGCAATTGGGTCATAGGCGCGCCGATGCTTGAAGCCGTGATCTTCGTCGTGTTTCCGTACTGCATGCTTTTTGCCGCGATCTCCGACATGCTTTCGATGACGATCGCCAATCGCGTGCCGGTGTTGCTTGTGGTTGTCTTCGCCTTGGTTGCGCCTTTGACCGGTATGGACTGGGCCACCTATGGCTGGCATTTCGCCGCCGCCGGCCTGGTTCTCGCGGTGACGTTCGGCCTGTTCGCGCTGGGCGGCATGGGCGGCGGCGACGCCAAGCTTCTGGCTGCCACTGCCATGTGGATGGGACTGAACATCCATCTCATCGAATACCTCGTCGCCTCGACATTCATCGGCGGCCTGCTGACGCTAGCCATCCTCGCCTATCGAAAATCGCCGCTTTCCGCCGTCACAAGCCACAATCCGTTCCTGCGCCATTTCGCCGATGAGGCGACCGGCGTTCCGTACGGCATCGCGCTTGGCATTGGCGGTCTGCTCACCTATTCCGACTCGCCATTGATGGCCTGGGCACTTACCAGGCTGGCGGGCTGAATTTCACTTTACGCGGTTGGCGCCGAGCAGGCGAGTTGGCCACGTTTTCCTTCGGGCCGGGCTTGTCGGTCCAATTTATATAAACGTTAAATTAATCACGATCGTAAGTATAACATTAACCTTGTTTTGACGATTGCCGCTGCAAAGTCCCGCTTGGCTACGTGGTTTGCCAAGGCGAGGTTCGGACAGATGCCAGCATCCCGATTGATTATTCTGAGCGTGGCGATAGCCGCGGCCGGTGGTGCAGGCTATGTCGCGAAGAACATGGTCGTGGCTCCGCCGCCTCCGGTTGTCGATTCCGGTCCTCAGGCGCCGGCGATCGCGCTGCAGGATGTGCTTGTCCTTTCCGGCGACGTTCCGATGGGCAGTCCGCTTGAAAACAACATTTCCTGGGAGTCATGGCCGTCCGCAGGCATCAACGCAAATTTCATCACCCGCGCCGCCGAGCCTGAAGCTCTGGACAAGCTGAAGGGCGCCGTCGCTCGCGTGGCGCTCTACGCCGGCGAGCCGCTGCGGCGCTCGAAGCTGATCGGTGAAGGGCAAAGCTTCATGTCGTCGATCCTGCCCTCCGGCATGCGGGCCGTTGCCACAAGCATCTCGGCCGACACCTCGGCCGGTGGCTTTATTCTTCCCAACGATTTCGTCGACGTCATCATGACCCGCAGAGCCGATCCCGCCAATGGCGGTGGTCCGGGCTTCACGACCGAAACTATCCTGAAGAACATTCGCGTCCTGGCGATCGACCAGACCATTCAGGAGGACGAGGAAGGTAAGAAGACCAGGGTTGGCCAGACCGCCACCCTGGAACTGACGCCGCAGCAGTCCGAGATCATCACCGTCGCACAGCAGATGGCGGATCGCCTGACATTGGCGCTGCGCTCGATCAAGGACAGTCAGGACAAGAATGTGGGCGAAGCCGATTACCTGGTTTCCGGCAATGGCCGGCGCGGAACCGTGCGGTTGATCAAATCGGGCGAAGTTTCCGAAGTGGGGGCGAGGAAATGAGGCTTAAAACCAAACTGCCGGTCACCCTGGCTGCGGCGATCGGCCTGTTCATCCTTGGAACGAATGCATACGGCATACTGGACGCCAGTGCGGCGAACAATGCCAGGGTCACAGCCTCGACCGCCACCCAGCGAGTGAAGCTCGGACTGAACAAATCGGTGGTCATCGACCTGCCGAGCGATGCCTACGACATTCTCGTCGCCAACCCCGCTGTAGCCGACGCGGTGACCCGCACCGCCAGGCGCATCTATCTGTTTGGAAAGGCGGTCGGCGAGACCAATATCTTCGTCTTTGGCCCGAATGGCGAGCAGATCGTCAGCCTTGACCTAGCGGTCGAACGTGACGTCGCCGGGCTGGAGGATTATATCAAGCGCTTCATCCCGTCATCGGAGGTCAAGGTCGAGTTGCTGAACGACAACGTCGTTCTGACCGGAACCGTGGACACTCCTCTGGACGCCAAGCGCGCGGCCGATCTGGCAACCATTTTCGTGTCCGGCGGCGAGGCAACCACGGGTCAATATTCGCAGACCGCTGCCGGCGGTTCGGCTGAAGCCGGCGTCGCCATCGATAACCCGGATGCCGAGCGCCGCGTCAGCAAGATCGTCAACCTGCTGCAGATCATCGGCGACGACCAGGTGACGCTGAAGGTGACGGTCGCGGAAGTCAGCCGCTCGGTGATGAAGCAGCTCGGCGTCAACATGGTCGGCAACGGCAGCAGCAACGGCATCAGCTGGGGCGCGGTAAGCGACAATTTCACTGGTTTGGGCAAGTCGCTGTCGAACTCGGGCCTCTCTATCGGGAGCTCGACGCTGCAGGCCTACATCAATGCCATGGAACAGTCCGGTGTCATGAAAACCCTCGCCGAACCAACATTGACGGCCGTATCCGGCGAGAAGGCGACCTTCAAGGTTGGCGGCGAATACAACATGGTGACCAGCGTTTCCCAAGCCGTATCAAACGATAACCAGACCGGTCTGAAGACGTATTCGGTCGAGAAGATCGAATACGGCATTGGCCTGGAATTCCAGCCGGTGGTGCTGTCTCCCGGCCGTATCAGCCTGAAAGTCAGAACCTCGGTTTCCGAGCCGACAACGGAGGGGTCTGTGTCTTTGTCCGAAGGCGTAACAAGCCCGGGCATGAATGCCCTGTCGCTCCGCAAGCGCTTGGCCGACACAACAGTGGAACTGCCTTCGGGCGGCTCGATGATGATTGCCGGCCTTGTCCGCGATGATCTCAGGCAAGCCGTCAACGGCTTGCCCGGTCTGACAAAGATTCCAGTGCTTGGCGCGCTGTTCCGCAGCAGGGATTTCGTTCGCAACGAGACCGAGCTCGTCATCATCATTACGCCCTATCTGGTGAAGCCGGTGGCGCGCAACGATCTTGCCAAGCCGGATGACAATTTCAACGCCGCCAGCGATGGCGCCGGCATTTTCCTTGGCCGCGTCAACCGTGTCTACGGCACCATGCAGACCGACAAGCCCAACGGCCGTTACCACGGCGTTGTCGGCTTTATCTACAAGTAAGCGGGGAAGCGGTCATGTCTAAGGCAACATCGAAGGCACCGGCGATCACCGCGACGCGGTCAGTCCATTCGCGAATCTGGCGGCCGGCCGTTCCCATTATGGCGATCGCGGCGGCGGCATTGCTGGCCGGCTGCGCCAATCGCGACAGCGTCACGGTGGGTGCCATACCGGACGATTATCGCACCACCCATCCGATCGTCATAGCCGAGAAGATACAGAAGATCGACCTTCCGGTCGGCGCCGGCGACCGTGGCATGACCAGATCCCAGCGTGACACGCTCCTGGGCTTCCTGGACGGATACGACAGGAGCGCGGCTCCGGTGCTGACGATCGAGATTCCGAGCGGCTCAGCCAACGAAATCGCAGCGGCCGTGGCCGGCCGCGATTTCGCCAGGCTGGCCATAGCCAGCGGCATCAGCCGGAAGCGGATCGCCATGCGGTCCTATCAGTCTGTTTCGGCCGAAGCGTCCGCACCGGTCCGTGTTGCCTACGTCTCGGTGAAGGCTCAGACGGATAAATGCGGGCGCTGGCCCGAAGACCTGCTGCAGACTTCGGAAAACAAGCACTATGCCGATTTCGGCTGTTCGTATCAGAACAACCTGGCTGCCCAGATGGCCAATCCGTCCGATCTGATCGGGCCACGCAAGCCGACCCCGATCGACGCGGAAAATCGCGGCGCGGTGATCGACGTCTATCGTGACAGAGGTATTTCGGACGAATTCCTCGGCAATTCGGAAGTCGAATATTAACGAGTGTTGAGGCTCAACAAACCCTAGGCCGCGCAAGTCACGGAAAGTGATGACAATGAGCAATCTTGCCTATGACACAGAGGTACCGGGCGGCGAAACCTCGGAGCAGGATATTGCCGCGATGCAGGCGTTGCGGCCGATCCCGCGCATTTCGATCCAGGCATTTTGCGAGACCGAAGGCGTAGCCAATCCGGTCGAGCGCGCCGGCGAGGATCGCCGCATGGCCAAGGCCCATCTGAAGGTGCATATGGGGGGCATCCCCACCGCTATCGAATTCTATCAGTCGGCGCCGACACCGAACCTGATCCTGCTTGAATCGCGCAGCGAGCCGAAGCTATTGCTGGAACAACTCGCCCAGCTCTCCGAGCATTGTGACCCGACCTCCAAGGTGGTGGTTGTCGGCCACTACAACGATGTCGGCCTGTACCGCGAACTCATCCGTTCGGGCATTTCCGAGTATGTCATCGCGCCCGTGTCGATGGCCGACATCGTCAGCGTGGTGTCTTCGATCTTCGTTGATCCGGAAGCTGAGCCGATCGGCCGCTCGATTGCCTTCATCGGCGCCAAAGGCGGCGTCGGCTCCTCGACCATAGCCCATAATGTGGCCTGGGCCATGTCGTCCCTTTTCAAATCCGAAGTGGTTGTCGCCGATCTCGATCTCGCCTTCGGAACGGCCAATATCAATTTCGACCAGGATCCGGCGCAAGGCATTGCCGAGGCAGTCTTCTCGCCGGAACGCGTCGACGAGGTCTATCTCGACCGGCTGCTCGCCCAATGCGCCGAGCACCTGTCGCTGCTTGCGGCCCCTTCGACCCTGGAGCGGGTCTACGATTTCGATCCCGACGCCTTCACCCAGCTTATCGACATAGCCCAGCGTAGCGCGCCGCTCCTCGTGCTCGATGTTCCCCACGTGTGGGCCGGCTGGACCAAGAACACGCTGGTCAAGTCCGACGAGATCGTCATCACGGCGACGCCCGAACTGGCCAATCTGCGCAACACGAAGAACCTGGTCGACATGCTGAAGCGGCTTCGTCCGAACGATCCCGCGCCAAAGCTTGTGATCAACCAGGCCGGTGTGCCGAAACGTCCTGAGATTACGCCGTCCGACTTCTCCGAATCGCTCGGCCTTTCGCCGATGTCGGTCATCCCGTTCGAGCCGCTTTTGTTCGGAAATGCTGCCAACAACGGACGTATGCTCGGTGAGATGGATGCCAAGAATCCGGTTGTCGCCACGATCAACGAGATCGCCCATGTGCTGACAGGGCGCAGCGAAATCAAGGTGAAGAAAAAGGCTGGCCTCGGCAATCTGATCGGCAAGCTTTCGCGCAACAAGAAGTGATGCCTCAGCGGTGGAATTGGTAAGCGATCATGTTTGGTAAAAGAGGCAGCGACGACGGCAACCGGACCATTCCGGAATTCCGTCAGCCAGCACCCGCACCTGCTGCGCCGGCGGCCGCGAACCCTGTGGAAGCGGCTGTAACTGCCAGGTCGGCGGCGCTGCCGCCATCCGGCGCGCCTGCCGCGCCGGCGGTTCGCCGTGCGGTCGAGCCGCCGCCATTGGCCCCGGAGCCGAAAAGTATCCAGCGCCAAAAGAGCGAAACCTACTACGACACCAAAAGCCAGGTCTTCGCCGCACTCATCGATACGATAGATCTGTCGCAGCTCGCCAAACTCGATCCCGAAAGCGCGCGCGAGGAAATCCGCGACATTGTCAACGACATCATCGCGATCAAGAATTTCGCGATGTCCATCGCCGAGCAGGAAGAGCTTCTCGAGGATATCTGCAACGACGTTTTGGGCTACGGGCCGCTGGAGCCACTGCTTGCCCGCGACGATATTGCCGACATCATGGTCAATGGCTCCAAGAACGTCTACATCGAAGTCAACGGCAAGGTCGAGCAGACCGGCATCCGTTTCCGCGACAACCAGCAGCTCCTCAACATCTGCCAGCGTATCGTCAGCCAGGTTGGCCGCCGCGTCGATGAATCAAGCCCGATCTGCGATGCGCGTCTTCCTGATGGCTCCCGTGTCAACGTCATCGCACCGCCCCTGGCTATCGACGGCACCGCACTTACCATCCGCAAGTTCAAGAAGGACAAGCTGACGCTCGACCAGCTGGTCAAGTTCGGCTCGATTTCTCCGCAAGGGGCCGAGATTCTCAAGATCATCGGGCGTGTCCGCTGCAACATTGTCATCTCGGGCGGTACCGGCTCAGGCAAGACGACGCTGCTCAATTGCCTGACCAACTATATCGACCGCGAAGAACGCGTCATCACCTGCGAGGACTCAGCTGAGCTGCAATTGCAGCAGCCGCATGTGGTGCGTCTCGAAACCCGTCCGCCCAACCTTGAAGGCGAGGGCGAAGTGACCATGCGCGACCTGGTCAAGAACTGTCTGCGCATGCGCCCCGAACGTATTATCGTCGGCGAAGTGCGCGGACCCGAAGTGTTCGACCTGCTGCAGGCGATGAACACCGGCCATGACGGCTCGATGGGAACGATCCACTCGAACAGCCCGCGCGAATGCCTCAACCGTATAGAGTCGATGATCGCCATGGGCGGCTACACGCTGCCGCAAAAAACCGTGCGCGAAATCGTCGTCGGCTCCGTCGACGTGATCATACAGGCTGCACGCCTGCGCGACGGATCGCGGCGTATCACCCACATCACCGAGGTGATCGGCATGGAAGGCGACGTCATCATCACCCAGGACATCGTTCTCTATAACATCAAGGGCGAGGACGCGAACGGCAGGCTGCTGGGCGAGCACGTGTCGACTGGCATCGGCCGTCCGCATTTCTGGGAGCGCGCCCGCTACTACGGTGAGGAGCAGCGCCTCGCGGTTGCGCTCGAGGCGATGGAGAAACGCGCTGATTGATCCGTCTGGAAGCGTGGGGGCCAGGGTCGATGTTCGGAATTGACGGCACCGTATTGGCATTCGTCGTGCTCGCCGGCTTCAGCGCCGGCGCTGTGGCCTATGCTTTCCTGTTCAACCGGATCAGCACCGAGAAGCAGGTCGGCAAGCGGCTTGAATCGATCAAGACCGCCGAGACGGATCGTTCCGTCGTCAAGGCGTCGCGCGATCGCGTGGCGGAAGCGGCCAAGCGTCGCAAGTCCGTCCAGGATTCGCTGAAGGATCTCGATCAAAAGCAAAAGTCCAATCAGAGCCTGGTCAAGAAACCACCGCTGAAGATCCAAATCCGTCAGGCCGGCATGAAGATCTCGCTTGAGCGCTTCTATGTCTACTCGGCGGTCTGCGGCGTCGTCTTGACGGCTCTTGTCTATTTCATCGGCGCACCGTTGCTGGTCTTGCCGGCTGCGCTGCTGGTCGGCGTCTTGGGTCTGCCCCGCTGGTTCGTCTCGTTTCGCCGCGCGCACCGCGTCAAGGCGTTCCTCAACGAATTTCCGAACGCGCTCGATATCATCGTGCGTGCGGTAAAATCCGGCCTGCCGCTGAACGACGCCGTGCGCCTGATCGCCAACGAATCCCCCGAGCCGGTCAAGACCGAGTTCCGCCGCATCGTCGATTCGCAGCAAATGGGTTTGTCGATCCCCGACGCGGCCATGCGCATGCCAGAAACGATGCCGTGCGCCGAGGCGAGCTTCTTCGGCATCGTCATCCAGATCCAGTCTCAGGCCGGCGGCAATCTTTCCGAAGCGCTGGGCAATCTTTCGCGCGTGCTTCGCGACCGCAAGAAAATGAAAGCCAAGGTCCAGGCATTGTCCATGGAAGCCAAGGCATCCGCCGTGATCATCGGCGCGTTGCCTTTCGTCGTCGCCTTTCTCGTCTATTTGACGAGCCCGAACTACATCATGCCCCTCTTCATCACCAGCACCGGCCATCTGATCCTCGGTTGTTCCGGCATCTGGATGTCGATGGGCGTCCTGGTAATGCGCAAGATGATGAATTTCGAAGTCTAGGACTCGCGTATGACCGATCACGTCATCAGAACTCTCACCGACCCGTCCCTGCTGATCGCACTGCTGGTCGGCATCGCGGTGTTTGCGACCGTCTTCACGCTGCTGCCCGCTTTTGGCGGGAACCAGCTCAAGGCGCGCATGAAATCCGTAGCGCTGGAGCGCGATGAGCTGCGCGCCAAGCAGCGCGCGCGGCTGGCAGTCGAAGCCGACCGCCGCCGCAAGGGCCTGCGCGAAGAACAGTCGGTCGGCATGCGCAATATTGTCGATCGCCTGGATCTCAGGCGTGCGCTGGCGGATGAAGGTACCTTGCAGAAATTGAAAGTGGCGGGTTTTCGCGGGCAAAATCCGCTGACGCGCTTCCTTTTCTTCCGTCTCGTCCTGCCCTTCATCGGCTTTGCATTGGCGGCGATGTATCTGTTCGTGCTCGGCGGATTGCCCGAGCAGCCGCTTTTCGTGAAGCTGTTCGTGTGCATCGTGGTAGCCTATGCGGGATTCTACGCGCCGGTGCTCTACGTCAACAACCGCGCTACCAAGCGCAAGCAATCGATTCAGATGGCGTGGCCGGACGCGCTCGACCTGTTGCTGATATGCGTCGAGTCCGGCATGTCGGTGGAAGCGGCGCTTCGCAAGGTCGCCGATGAGATCGGCGCGCAATCGGTGGCATTGGCGGAAGAATTCATCCTGACAAACGCCGAGCTTTCCTATCTGCAGGAGCGCAAGCAGGCCTACGAGAACCTTGCAAGCCGAACTGGCCTGGAATCCGTCAGGTCGGTGTCCCAGGCGTTGGTTCAGGCCGAGCGCTACGGCACGCCCGTGGCGCATGCGTTGCGGGTGCTTGCCAGTGAGAGCCGCGACATGCGCATGAATGCCGCCGAGAAGAAGGCGGCCGCGCTGCCGCCGAAGCTCACCGTGCCGATGATCCTGTTCTTCCTGCCGGTGCTGTTCGCCATCATTCTGGGTCCCGCCGGCATTCAGGTGAGCCAGCGCGGCATCTTTGGCGACCAGCCGAAATCCAGCAGCGAGTAGCGCCAGCGGCGTTGCCAGAAACGCTGATACGATTCAGAGCCACGCTGCCGGTGCAGCACGGCTCTTTGCGTTAGACATGTTGCGGAATTCGCGCGCCGGTTCGGCGCTCGAAGCGGTCAGTTGGTGGCGGGCTTTGCCTTGTCTTGGTCCTTGAGCTGGCTCCAGGCATTCTGCTGCGCCAGCATCTGGCGAAGGTAAGCGACGTTAGCCTGCGCCTGATCCGGCGACAGCTCTTGCGAGGCGATCTTCTCGGCCTCGTCGAAACGGCCTTGCAGACCGACGACCAGCGCAAGGTTCTGGCGGACGCGGCTATCTGCATTCGGCTGCTGGGCGGCTGAGCGCATATAGGTTTCGGCCGTGCGCAAATCACCTTCCAGCACGTACGACATGCCGAGATTGGAAAGGATCGACGGTTCGTTCGGCCTGAGATCCAACGCCTTGCGATAGCCTTGGCGCGCCTCGTCCTTTTGGCCGAGCTGGTCGAGAATGGCAGCTTCCGCCGACACCAGTTTCCAATCAGGATATTCAGGGGTCTGCGCGCGGCGCACGGCATCGAGAGCCGGTTCGAACTGTCCGTTGGCGGCAAGCGCCTTGCCATAGGCGGCGAGCACGTCGCGGTCCTTCGGCAGGGCGATCGCCAGCTTGCGCATCACCGCAAGCGATTGGTCTGCGTCGCCGTCCATCTGCAGCGCCGCGGCATAATTTGTCGCGATCCGCTTGTCGCTGGGGTTTTTCGAATAGGACTGGCCAAGCGCCATCGTAGCGTTGTGCAGTTCGCCCGCCGACATTGTTTCCAGCGGCTTGCCGCTTGGACGAGAAATCGAGCCAGTCGTCAATTTGCTGGTTCCGCAGCCGGCGACGCCTGCGGCAAGCGCCATCATCAACGCCGTGCTGATCAGCCTATTTGCGCTGGCGTTCATCCTGCGGTTGGTCGGCATCGGCACCAGGGCTCCGTTCATGCGCGTGACCATTTGCGAGGTCATCTTTCCTCCCGCAGAAATATTCTGTTAACCCTAACGGAGAGTTAAGAAACGCCGACTCGGAAGCCGGAGGCCAGCGAATGCCTGTCGAACTCGTCGAGAAAGAATTGAGCAATGCGCTGCCGGTCCATCTGGTGGCGAAGGATGCTCTGGCGGCGGCGGGCCTTGCGCCATCGTCGGTCGCCTGGGCCAAGGCCAACGGCTTTTCCGGCGAGGCCGGCAGGACGCTGATCGTGCCTGGCGACAACGGCGCGATTGCCGGAGCCCTGTTCGGCACCGGTGATGGCGAGGGCGCACTGGCCATCGGCGCACTAGCGAGAGCCTTGCCCGAAGGCGAGTGGCATTTTGCGTCCGCACCGGCCAAGCCGGAGCTTACGGCACTCGCCGTGGCGCTCGGCGGCTATGTCTTCACCCGCTACGGCAAGAAGCCAGGCAAGACGCTTCGCCTCGCGCTGCCGGCAGGCACCGACGCCGCCCGCATCCGCCGCCTCGCCGATGGCATTTTCCTGGCGCGCGATCTGGTTAACACGCCGACCAGCGATATGGGCCCCGATCAGCTGGAAAAAGCCGCCCGGACCTTGGCCGCGACGCACAAGGCCGAAATATCGGTGACCAAAGGCGACGATCTTCTTACCGCCAACTTTCCGATGATCCACGCCGTCGGTCGGGCTTCTGCCGACGCGCCACGCCTGATCGACATGATTTGGGGGCCGAACAATGCCCCCAAGATAACGCTGGTCGGCAAGGGCGTCTGCTTCGATACAGGCGGTCTCGACATCAAGCCGTCCTCGGGCATGCTTTTGATGAAGAAGGACATGGGTGGCGCTGCCAACGTGCTGGGTCTCGCTTCCATGATCATGGCCACCGGGTTGAAGGTTCGGCTGCGCGTGCTCATCCCCGCTGTCGAGAATTCGATAGCCGGCAACGCCTTCCGGCCAGGCGACGTGCTGGTGAGCCGCAAGGGCATCACCGTCGAAATCGGCAACACCGACGCCGAAGGACGGCTGGTGCTCGCCGATGCCCTGGCCTTGGCCGATGACGAAGAGCCGCAGATGCTGGTCGATATGGCAACGCTGACAGGCGCTGCCCGTGTTGCGCTCGGTCCCGACCTGCCGCCGTTCTATACCGGTGACGAGACGCTTGCATCCGAGCTGGCGGACGCCTCCGTTGCGGTCGAGGATCCGCTATGGCGGATGCCGTTGTGGAAGCCCTATGACGCCAAGCTGGCGTCGAAGGTGGCCAACATCAACAACGTCACGTCGGACGGTTTCGCCGGCTCGATCACCGCGGCGCTTTTCCTGAAGCGCTTCGTGGAAAAGACCGCCGGCTGGGCGCATGTCGACATCTTCGCCTGGAACCCGTCCGACCGTCCGCACGGCCTTGCCGGTGGCGAAGCGCAAGGCATCCGGGCGCTGGAGCAGGTCATTTCGAACCGCTACGGCTGATTCTAGGACATAGCCGACGAAGGTATTGACTGAAACGGAACCGAAACAATTTTCCGACATGCTGGACGGATGTCGATTATCATGCGTCCAAGCCAGGCCTTGCGACTATGGCAACAGGTGGTGTTATCCGAGGTGCGTGACGACGCGCCCGATCTCACTATGCGCCAGACGGCGATCCTGTTCACCATCTATCTCGATCCGCCGCCACACACGGTGCGGGGGTTAGCCGCCCGCCTCAACGTCACCAAGCCGGTGATCACCCGTGCGCTCGATACGATGGGGGCGCTGAAACTGGTGTCGCGCCACCGCGACGAGCTCGACAAGCGCAACGTGCTGGTCAGGCGTACAGTCGAAGGCGCGCTCTTTGTCGAGCGCTTTGGCGATGTTATCATTGCCAGAGCCCAAGAGTTGCCCATTTGAACGAGTTGCCGATTTGACCGCCAGGGATGCCCGCCTCCATGCCTTCCGCTCCGATCTCGCCGACGCCAGGCTGAAAGGCGAGGTTTCCGCCGACCGTTTCGTCGCCGGCCGGCCGGCTCGCATATCAGCCTCCGTGGCCGATGTCCGCAAGGCTCCGCGCCCGGATGCCGGCGTCGATACCCAGCTTCTGTTCGGCGAAGACGTCCTCGTCTTCGAGGACGTTGAGGGCTGGGCCTGGATACAGGCCGAGCGCGACGGCTATGTCGGCTATGTCGCCGACACTGTGCTGGGCGGTCGGGACCATGCACCCACGCATGTTGTCTCGGTGCCGCGTACTTTCCTCTATCCGGGACCGGATTTGCGGTTCCCGGTGGGCGGGGAGCTCTCGATGGGGTCATTGGTGGCGGTGACGGGCTCAGCGGAAACGCGGGGCACGCATTATGCTCTGCTGCCGTCCGGCCAGGCGGTCATCTCGGGTCATCTCAGGCCGGTCGCCGAGGTTCACCCCGACTACGTCGCGGTCGCCGAGGCGTTTCTCGGCACGCCCTATCTGTGGGGCGGCGTCTCCGGATTCGGCATCGATTGTTCCGGTCTCGTGCAACTTGCAATGCACATGGCTGGCAGGCAAGTGCTGCGCGACACCGACATGCAGGCGGCGACCGTCGGCGAGCCGCTCGAACCCGGGCCGGATTTTGCCGGTTTGCGGCGCGGCGACCTGGTCTTCTGGAAAGGCCACGTCGCGATCATGACGGACCCGGAGACCATGGTCCACGCCAACGGCCACACCATGCTGGTGTCGCGTGAAGGACTGAGGGAGGCGGTCGCCCGTATCGGCTATCTCTATGGCGGACCGACCGGGTTTCGCCGGCCGTAACGCGAATCGATCACCTTTTGTTCTGATTCTGCTTGGCGATTGCGCGCCGCCGCGCTACGTCTGGCGCGTGACAGAGCAGCCGCGCCTTGCCGAACAGAATGCCGCCGTCGTCCTGCCCGAGCCATTTGTCAAATGGTTTGCGGAAAAGGGCTGGTCGCCGCGCGCCCACCAGATCGATTTGCTGGCCAAAGCCCAGGGTGGGCGGTCGGTATTGCTGATCGCCCCGACCGGCGCCGGCAAGACGCTGGCCGGGTTCTTGCCATCGCTGACCGAACTGGCCGGCCGACCGAGGAGAAGGCCGGGGCAGGCGCATGGAGGCATCCACACACTCTACATCTCGCCGCTGAAGGCGCTGGCCGTCGACATCGAGCGCAATCTCGGCAAACCCGTCGCAGAAATCGGGCTGCCGGTCACCGTCGAGACGCGCACCGGCGACACGCCCGCACACAAGCGCCAGCGGCAGAAGCTGGCGCCGCCCGACATTCTCCTGACCACGCCCGAGCAATTGGCGCTGCTGATTGCCGCGCCCGATGCCAGGCGCTTCTTCGAGGACCTGCGCTATGTCGTGCTCGACGAATTGCATTCGCTGGTGACCTCGAAGCGCGGGCATCTCCTGTCGCTCGGGCTGGCCCGGCTGCGCTCGTTTATGCCCGCCCTGCAGACGATAGGCCTGTCGGCGACGGTCGCCGAGCCTGACGAATTGCGGCGCTGGCTGGTCAGCCAGAATCCACCGGGGCCGATGGCCGAACTGATCGTCGTCACTGGCGGCGCCAAGCCCGACATCTCCATTCTCGATTCGGAGGAGCGCGTGCCGTGGGCGGGACATTCGGCCCGCTACGCAACGCCGGAAATCTACAACGAGATCAAGCGCCACAAGACAACCCTGCTGTTCGTCAACACGCGCAGCCAGGCGGAGTTGCTGTTCCAGGAGTTGTGGCGGGTCAACGAGGAGACCTTGCCGATCGCGCTGCATCACGGCTCCCTCGACGTCGCGCAGCGCCGGCGTGTCGAAAAGGCAATGGGCGAGAACGCCCTGCGCGCCATCGTCGCCACGTCGACGCTCGACCTCGGCATCGACTGGGGCGATGTCGACCTGGTCGTCCATGTCGGCGCGCCGAAAGGTGCCAGCCGGCTGGCGCAGCGCATCGGCCGCGCCAACCACCGTATGGACGAGCCGTCCAAGGCGATCCTGATACCGGCCAACCGCTTCGAGGTGCTGGAATGCAGGGCGGCGCTCGACGCCAATTATCTCGGTGCCCAGGATACGCCGCCGCTGGTCGATGGCGGGCTCGACGTCCTGGCGCAGCACGTGCTGGGCTGTGCCTGCGGTGCGCCGTTCCATGCCGATGCGCTGTTTGAGGAAGTGCGGACGGCAGCACCCTATGCCGATCTCGATCGCCCGACATTCGATCGCGTCATCGATTTCGTCGCCACTGGCGGCTATGCGCTAAAGAACTACGAGCGCTATGCCCGCATCCGGTTGAACAAGGACGGACTGTGGCGGGTCTCAAATCCTCGCGTCGCCCAGCAATACCGGCTCAACGTCGGCACCATCATCGAAGTGCCGGCGCTCAACGTCCGCTACGTCCAGGCCGGCAGCAGAGGCGCGGCTTCGCGTGGCGGCCGGGTTCTGGGCAAGATCGAGGAGGCGTTCCTCGAAACGCTGACGCATGGCGACACCTTCATGTTCGCCGGCAAGGTGCTGCGCTTCGAAGGTATCCGCGAGAATGAGTGCTTTGTCTCGAATGCACCCGGCAGCGACGCCAAGGTGCCGTATTACGGTGGTGGCAAATTCCCGCTTTCGACGTACCTGGCCGAACAGGTCCGCGCCATGCTGGACGATCCGCAGCGCTGGAAGAAGCTGCCGGAGCAGGTCGCGGACTGGCTACGCTTCCAGGCCGACAAGTCGGTGCTGCCGAAACGCGACGATCTGCTGATCGAGACCTTTCCGCGCGGCAACCGCTACTATCTGGTGGCCTATCCGTTCGAGGGCAGGCTGGCGCACCAGACGCTCGGCATGCTGCTCACCCGCCGCCTCGACAGGGCGGGAGCCAAGCCGCTCGGCTTCGTCGCCACCGACTATGCGCTTGCCATATGGTCGCTGGCCGATATGGGCCATATGTTCAGGGCGAAGAAACCGTCGCTGGCTGCGCTATTCGATCAGGACATGCTGGGCGACGACCTCGAAGCCTGGCTCGCCGGCAGTTGGTTGTTGAAGCGCACCTTTCGCAATTGCGCGCTGATCTCGGGATTGATCGAGAAACGCCACCCGGGGCAGGAGAAGAGCGGCCGCCAGGTAACCGTGTCGACGGATCTCATCTACGACGTGCTGCGCAGCCACGAGCCCGACCATATCCTTTTGCAGGCGACGCGTGCCGATGCCGCGACCGGTCTCTTGGATGTCAGCAGACTTGCCGAGATGCTCTCGCGCGTCCAAGGTCGAATCATGCATAAGAACCTCGAGCAGATATCGCCGCTCGCCGTGCCGATCATGCTCGAGATCGGCAAAATGCCGGTGCACGGCGAGGCCGATGACACGCTGCTGATGGATGCAGCCACACTGGTCGAGGAGGCCATGGGGACGAAATGACTGTCGCGCTCGCCATGGCTGCGCCTCTGGCGGATGCGCGCGCTGTCCGTATCGCCGGCGAACGCGCGATCTGCGACCGTCGCGGCGTGCTCTATTTTCCCGAATTCCGGCTTCTGACCGTATCCGACCTGCATCTGGAAAAAGGCTCATCACTGGCCAGGCGCGGCACGCTGGTCCCACCTTACGACACCGGTGCGACGTTGCTCCGGCTGCAGGCGGTGATCGCCGATTATCAGCCTGCGATCGTTATCAGTCTGGGCGACAGTTTTCACGATGGCGGCGGCGCCGCACGTATGCACGCGAGCTTTCGCCAAAGGCTGGAAGGGCTGATGGTCGGGCGCGACTGGTTCTGGGTCGCCGGCAATCATGATCCTGAAGCGCCGGCCGACCTGCCAGGCGAGACCGTGCGCGAGCTGGCCATAGGCTCGCTACTCTTCCGGCACGAGCCTTCGGCGGTGAGAGTGGAAGGCGAGATATCAGGCCACCTGCATCCTTGCGCCCGCATCGTGCAGCAAGGCCGTTCGGTGCGGCGTCGTTGCTTTGCCGGCGATGGCGGCCGCATGATCATGCCGGCTTTCGGCGCCTATACCGGCTCGCTCAACGTGCTCGATCGCGCCTATGCCGGGCTGTTCCGCCGCGAAACGCTGATGGCCTATATGCTTGGCACAGAGCGCATTTTCGCGATTTCCCACGCGATGCTCAGGCCGGGCTGAACCTACCTGCCGTAGTACAAAGTGACCGTGTGCTTGGCCTCGGCGAAGAACAGCCAGCGCTCGACCAGCATTCCGGCGAGTTGGGCGATTGCGGCGAGTATCGACAGTGCTGCCGCATAGGGCCACGGCAAGGCGAACGCCGCGACCAGCAGCAACGCGGGCAAAGCAAAGGCCAGCACCTGCGTGATCTGGCGGAGTTTAGCGCTGTGCTTGCGCGCAATGCGAAAACCCATCTCCTTGAGCAGATAGTTTTCCTCGGTATGCGGCCATTCCAGCGACCGCACCGTGCCGCCGAAAAGCCCGGTTGCGGTGTTGGCATTGGTCGGGATCTCCAGCCTGTTATTGTATCGCCAGGTCGCCAGCTTCAAACCCCAGCCGAGCGCGGTCAGCAACAGGGCAGCCGCCAGAAACATATTCGAGCCTGCGGCAAATCCCTGCAGCAGGGCGTTGAGCAGTACGCTGCCGGTCATCGCCGAAAAGACCAGGTAGGCGGGCAGGGTGAAGCGGCTGTGCCACTGGGCAATCGGCTTCAACGACGCGTAGATCATGCCGGTGGTGCAGACGGTTGCGACCGCGCCGATGGCAGCGAGCAGCCCGGCGACAGCCGCCCAGCCGCTCGTACGGCCGAGGACCACCCAGCCAATACCGAACAGTCCCGCCGGCACGAAGGTGGCGACCGAGGCAACGCCTTCGCGCGACAGCCATGAGCTGCGCCATTGCGAAAAGGCGCGCCAGGCGCGTTCGGGCCGACCGAGATGGCCGGCCGACGACAGCAGGCCTGCCGAGATCAGGCCGAGCGACAGCCCCATGCCGGTGAGGCCAAGCCAGAAATCGGGCGGGATAAAGCCCTGTCCGGCGAGCACGCCAAGCAGCGCGAGCAGGCCGTAACCGGCGCCCGTGGCGGTGGTGAAAAAGACGACGGAGAAGGCTGGATGCATGAAGGCACGGGTCAGTTCGAAAGCATGCGGTCGACCCAGCCGAGGAAGCCGCCTTCGGCCCGCACCGCTTCAAGCGCTGGCGCCGGCACCGATGCGGCGCGGGTGGTGTGGGCACGTGGCGGCAGATATTTGTTGGTCGGCTTATAGCCCATTTCCGGCATCAGATCGACACCGCCGCGCTCGGCCACCAGTTGCGAGATAGCGGATGCCGGATCGCCCAGATCGCCAAAATGCCGCGCGCTGGTCGGGCAAGCAGCGACGCAGGCCGGCACGCGATCTTCTTCCGCCAGATTGTCGTTGTAGATGCGGTCGACGCACAACGTGCATTTCTTCATCACGCCGACATTGGTGTCGAATTCGCGCGCTCCGTAGGGACAGGCCCAGCTGCACAGTTTGCAGCCGATGCATTTGTCCTCGTCGACCAGCACGATGCCATCCGACGCCCGCTTGTAGGAGGCGCCGGTCGGGCAGACCGTGACGCAGGCCGGCGTCTCGCAGTGCAGGCAGGAGCGTGGGAAATTGACCGTGCGCCCACCCATCTCGGTCATGTGCTCATAACTGTGCACGTGGTTGAACCAGACGCCGTCGACATTGCCGCCATAGGGGTCGATGTCGGTTAGCGGCGCCATGTGGCCGCCGGTGTTCCATTCTTTGCAGGCGGTAACGCAGGCCTGGCAGCCGACGCAGGTGTCGAGATCGATGACAAGGCCGAGCTTCTTGTCGGTATGGGCGGGAAGGCAAGTCATTTGGCAGCTTCTCTTTCCCGACGGAATTCGGCGCCGAAACTAAGCTTATCGGGCGGGGGCTCAAAATGCGGTGGCTGTCGGAACCGCTCGAACTGCGGTTCGGTGAAGCCTGCTTCCTCGTCTGCGCATTTGACGATGCGCACGCGCAGGTCGAACCATGCCGCCTGGCCGGTGACAGGATCGGAATTCGAATAGTGTTTGCCATTCGCATCGGCAGAGGTCTGGTCGCCGATGATGTGGTTGAGCAGGAAGCCGCGATTGGATTCGGCCGCGTCATCCTTCAGCCCCCAGCTGCCGCGACGCTTGCCGATCGCATTCCAGGTCCACACCGTATTGGCGTTGACGCCGTCGACCAGCTTGATCTGTCCTTTGACCTTGCCGTTGATGCTCTCGATCCACACCCAGTCGTCATCGGCAAGCCCGAGGCTGGCGGCGGTCCGATTGTGCACGAACAGCCGGTTCTGGCTGGTGATCTGCCTTAGCCACGCATTCTGCCCGCCCCAGGAATGGTACATGTGCATCGGCCGCTGCGTCAGCGCGTGCAGCGGATAGGCTTGGCTGTCGACCGCAGCCTCTTCGAAGGGCGCGTACCAGAACGGCAGCGGATCCATATAGGTCTCGATACGGCTGCGCTCCGCCTCCGGCGGCAGCACCCCGCCATGGCCGCGCGCCGCAAGGCGAAAGCGCTGCATCGGCTCCGAATAGAGTTGGAAGACGATCGGCTCGGCCTTCGGCATGAAGCCCATGCTCTCAGCGAATTCGAGATACGAGCGGTTGGCCATCTTGTAGTAGCGCTGATCGGCGGCGAAGTCCTGGTGCCAGAAGCCGCCATTATCTATGTAGCGTTGCAACTGGTCGGGATTGACCTCGCCCTTGCCGACCGAGGCCCCGTCCTTGCCGCGCCAGCCGGCGAGCGGACCGACACCTGGCGTGCGCTCGTGATTGACGATGTAGTCGGCATAGTCGCGGTATTTGGCGGAGCCGTCGTCGTCAACGAAGCCGGGCAGGCTGAGCCGCGCGCCGAGTTCGATCAGCACCGTCTGGAACGGCCTGACGTCGCGGTCCGGCTCGACGACGGGATGGCGGATCGCGTCGCCCGGCCCGTCGGCATGGCTGATCGGCCGGTCGAGCAGACTGATACAGTCATGACGCTCGAGATAGGTCGTGTCCGGCAGCACCAGATCGGCAAAAGGTACGGTCTCGGAATAATAAGCGTCGGAATAGATGATGAACGGAATCTTGTACTCGCCCGACGCATCGATATCGGTCAGCATCGCCATCGTCTCGACCGTATTCATCGACGAGTTCCAGGCCATGTTGGACATGTACATGAACAGAGTGTCGATCTTGTAGGGATCGCCCGCCCAGGCGTTACGAATGACCGTGTGCATGAGCCCATGGGCGGCCAGCGGCGCGTCCCAGGAGTATGCCTTGTCGATACGAACAGGCTTGCCGCCTTCATCGATCAGCAGGTCCTCCGGTCCGCAGACGAAGCCGAGCGGCATGCCTTCGAGCGGTGTCATCGGCTTCACATTCTTGCCGGCGGGCTTTGGAGCCGGCGGCGCGGGCCGCGGATAAGGCGGTTTGAAGCGGAAGCCGCCCGGCGCGTCCACCGTGCCGAGAAGCACCTGAAGCAGATGAATGGTGCGGCAAGTGTGAAATCCGTTCGAATGGGCCGAGATGCCGCGCATCGCATGCATCGACACCGGCCGACCCTTGATGGTCTCGTGCCGGCGGCCGGCCCAGTCCGTCCAGGCCACCGGCAATTCGATTTGCTGTTCGAAGGCGACATGGGCGAGTTCTGCGGCAATGCGTCGGATGGTGTCGGCGGAGATGCCGCACCGGTCAGCGACGGCGTCCGGTGAATAGCTCTCGTCCAGATAACGGTCGGCGACGAGTTGGAAGACTGGCACGCAGCGGCGGCCGTCGACGAGAACGCTGCCGGTCAATGCGGGCTTCGCGTCGGCATCGCTGGCATTGACAGGCATCTTCGCCACCCTGTCCCAAGCCAGCGGATTGCCGTCGCCATTGCGCATGAACAGCCCGTCATCGACAGCTCCAGGCTCCTGAACGACCAGGATGTGGGCATTGGTGTAGCGCAAGAGGTACTCGAGATCGATGCGGCCAGCCTTCAGCAATTCGTGGATGAGGGCGAACACGAACAGGCCGTCGGTGCCGGGCCGGATGCCGATCCAGTCGTCGGCAATCGCGTTGTAGCCGGTGCGGCAGGGATTGATTGAAACCACCTTGGCGCCGCGCGCTTTGAGCTTGCCGAGGCCGATCTTGATCGGATTGGAATCATGGTCTTCGGCAACCCCGAACAGCATGAAATACTTGGTGTTGTCCCAGTCGGGCTCGCCGAACTCCCAGAACGAGCCGCCAATCGTGTAGAGGCCGCCGGCTGCCATGTTCACCGAGCAGAAACCGCCATGGGCCGCGAAGTTCGGCGTGCCGAACTGGCTCGCCCACCAACCGGTCAGCGATTGCGACTGGTCGCGGCCGGTGAAGAAGGCGAGTTTCTTCGGATCGGTCTGGCGGATGTTGGAAAGCCGTTCTGTCGCGATCGACAAAGCTTCCTCCCACTCGATCTCGCGGAACTCGCCCGAGCCGCGCAGTCCGGTGCGCAGCAATGGTTTCGTCAGCCGCGCCGGGCTGTAATGCTGCATGATGCCGGCGCTGCCTTTGCCGCACAGCACGCCGCGATTGACCGGATGATCCTTGTTGCCGTTGATATACCGAACCTTGCCGTCTTTGATATGGACGTCGATGCCGCAGCGGCAGGCGCACATATAGCAGGTGGTCTTGGCGATGCTGTCGGAGACATCAGGCGAAGTATCGACGCCGTCGCCTTCAGCGGGGGCGCGCGTATCGGCAAGCGGCCGTTGTGATGGTGCCGAATTGGCTCCGCGCAGCAGGTTGTTGGTCATGATCCGGTGATGCTCTTGCGCTCCGCGAACTTGGCTCTCGTCTTCGGGCCAGGGCCGCGCATGTAATGCTCTTCCGGCCGATAGCGTTCACCCAAGAGCCGCCGCCGCAGGCTGCGGGTCCAGTGCGCAAACACCGATTTGAACCGCCCCACCAATTCTACCCTCGACTGCTCTGGCGCGACTTTTTTCCAATTTCGGGCCAAAATTTAGAACAAAGCAACCGATCCGTCTAACAACTTGCTCTTGTAATTCTAATCGGAGTTGCTTCTTAATTGCTGGCATGACTCTGGACCAATTGCGGATCTTCGTCGCCGTCGCCGAACGGGCGCACATGACCAAAGCGGCCGAGTTGCTGGGCATCTCACAGTCGGCCGCATCCGCCGCGATCCGCTCGCTCGAACAGCAGCATGGCGTCCAGTTGTTCAACCGAGTGGGCCGCAATATCGAGCTCGCCGAGACCGGACGCCGATTCTTGCCCGAGGCCAAGGCGGTCCTCGAGCGGACTGCGGCCGCCCACAATGTGCTGGAGCATGTCTCGCAGACGATATCAGGCAGTCTCTCGATCGCTGCCAGCCAGACCATCGCCAGTTACTGGCTGCCGCGCCGGCTCGCCTCTTTCCACGAAGCCTATCCTGCCGTCAGGCTGAGCGTGAGCATTGGCAACACCAGGCAGGTAGAGACCAATGTACTTGATGGCGCAGCCGATTTTGGCCTGGTCGAGGGGCGCACCGAATCCGACATTTTGCGGCGTGCCAAGGTCGATATCGATCGCATGATGCTGGTCGTGGCGCGCTCGCACCCTGAGATCGCAGAAGTTTCGCCTGGACATCCCGACCTTGGCGGGCTTCGCTGGATCATTCGCGAAGGCGGGTCGGGCACGCGCGAGGCGCTGGAGGACCTTGCCCGACGCGACGGGATTTCGTTCGCGGACCTGCAGATATTCCTGGTATTGCCGAGCAATGAGGCTATTCGCCAGGCGGTCGAGGCCGGCGCCGGCGCCAGCATCATTTCGGAACTCGTCGTCGCGCGCGCGGTCGCCGAAGGCAGTCTGCGTTCCGTGCCGATCGATCTGCCGAAGCGCGAATTTGCCATGATCACGCATCGCGACCGGCAGCCAAGCCTGGCCCAGATGGCGCTCAAGGCGCATCTTGGCGGCAAAGCTGAGAGATCCGCGCCGCTTTAAGCCGATCAGCCGAACTTCCGCTGCGCGTCGAGCGCCAGCCCAAGCCCGACCGAGCCGAACACATCGCCTTCGATTACCGACGCCTGCGGCACCAGCGCCAGGATCTGCTGCCTGGCCAGCGGGATCGCGGTCGATCCGCCGGTCAAGAACACCGCGGTGATATCCGAGGCCTTCACCTGTGCGTCGCGGATGGTCTGCTCGACCGTAGCCGCAACACGCTCAATGTCCCTGGCTATGGTGGCTTCGAGACTCTTGCGCGTGATTTCTGCCGTGAACCTCACGTCCGGCAGCGCGACCTCGACATCGGCCGACGATCGGTCCGTCAGCTCAATCTTGGCCTTTTCGACCAGTGCCGCCAGCGCGTGGCCGTAACGATGCTCGACGATGTGGATGAACCGGTCGACCAGGTCCGCGCGCTCCGCCTCATAGCGGATCTGGCGCAGATGCGTCATCGCCCTCGCGGTATAGACCAGGTTGATGCGCTGCCACGTCGCCAGGTCGATGAAGTAGCTCGCCGGCAGATTACGTTTGCCATCCTTGGTCGGTGAGAGATGGCCGAGCTGCGGCATCACATGGGCGATGCTCAACAGCCGGTCGAAGTCGGTGCCGCCGATGTGGATGCCGCGGCTGGCCAGGATGTCGTCCTTGCGGTCAAGCGAGCGGGCGCGCTCGGGCGAGACCCGCACGATTGAGAAGTCGGACGTGCCGCCGCCCATGTCGACGATCAGCGCCAGTTCCTCGCGCGTCACCTTTTGTTCGTAGTCGAGTGCCGCGGCAATCGGTTCGAACTGGAAGGCGATGTGCTTGAAGCCGTGGGCACGAGCGGCATTTTCGAGTTCGTGCTCCGCCTTGGCGTCGGCCTCGGCATCGTCGTCGACGAACTGCACGGGCCGTCCCAGCACGACGCTGTCGACCGCGTCATGGGCTTCTTCTTCCAGCTTCTTTTTCAGATGGCCGACGAACAGGCCGACAATCTCCATGAAGCCGATCGAGCGCGCCTTGATGCGCGTCTTTTCGTGGGCGAGCGAGCTGCCGAGCACACTCTTCAACGAGCGCATCAGGCGGCCTTCGATACTGTCCGTATAGTTGGCAAGGGCGCGTCGCCCGAAATAGGTGCGGTTGTCCTCGAAATTGAAAAACACCGCACTGGGCAGCGTGACCTGGCCGTCTTCCAACGCCACCAGCCGCGGCTGCCCGTTCCTGACCACGCTCACGGTGGAATTCGAAGTGCCGAAGTCGATACCGGCAAATGCTGGTCGCATCGTGCGTTCCTGTAGTTCTGATTTGGGGAGCAGCAGCTCGTATCCGGTCGGGCCGGGGGTCGCGGTCTAGCCCATACCCTCGGAAAGGGAAACCACTTTTACGAGAGTTCAGTCTTTCCTGAACACCAGTCTTCCGAGCCAGCCGGTCAGCATGGCCAGCGATACGGCAAAGACACCGTATAGGAAGGAATAGTCGTGCGCGACGCGGAAGATCGACTGTTCGAAACCGGACTTGCGGATTTCGAGCTGGGCGGAGCTTTCCTTGATGAACAGGCCGCTCTTGAACAGGAACGCGCGGGCCTTATGGGTGCCGACCGGAACGTTTGGGGCGAGCCTGACGGTGGCGCGGAACAGGTTCTGCGACAGGAACTGCACACCGCCGACATTCTCGCTGTAGAGGCCGGTCGCCGCCTTGCGTTCGCGCAGCGCGGCGGTGAACTCCTCGATTGTCGCCGGGCTGTCCTCCGCGTCGGCCGGCTGCAAATAGAGGTTGGAGGCGCCAAGCGACAGCTGCTTGTAGCTGTTCGGATCGGTGACGTCCTGCAGCGGCCGCGTCGTCGCCACCGAATAGGAGACAGGTACGTTTTTGAAGGTCTCCGACTCCAGATTGACCCAGACGCCGAGCACCCGGTCCTTGCGGCGCACGACGACCGGCCGAGCCGGGCCTTCCAGCACGACGATCACGTCGTAGCGCCCTTGCCGCGCGACAAGCGGATCGGCATTTTCCAGTGAGCCGAAAATGGTCAGGTCGGCGCCGGAAAAGCCGGCGGTAATCGAGACATTGTCGGTGGAAAGGCCGATCTGGATGTTTTCGGTTAGTGGCGCCTGCGCCTTCGCCGGTGGCGCAGCAGCCAGCAGCGACAGCAAGACGGCGGCCGCGAGCGTCCTTAGGCCGGCCATCAGCTCAGGCCCACGCCGGACAGAGAATAGAGATTGGGCGGCGTGACGAAAAGATCGATGGCAAGCCGGATGGCTACCGCCAGCACGAGCAGCGCCAGCAGCGCCCTGAGTTGCTCGCCCCGCAGCCTCTGACCAGCCTTGGCGCCATATTGCGCGCCGGCAACGCCGCCTGCCATCAACAGGAAGGCGAGCATGACGTCGACCGTCTGGTTGGTGGTGGCGTGGACCAGCGTGGTGTAAGCCGAGGTGAAGATGATCTGGAACAGCGAGGTGCCGATGACGACGTTGGTCGGCACTTTCAAAAGGTAGATCAGGGCCGGCACCATGATGAAGCCGCCGCCGACGCCCATGATCGAGGACAGGAAGCCAATCGCCGCGCCCAGCCCAAGCACCGGAATGACGCTGACGAAGAGCTTCGAGGCCCTGAACCGCATCTTCAGCGGCAGGCGGTGGATCCAATTATGCTGGCCGGATTTCTTCAACACCGGTGCGGCGCCGCTGCGAGTGGCGCGCAGCGCATTGACGCTCTCGACCAGCATCAGTCCGCCGACGGTGCCGAGCAGCACGACGTAGAGCAGCGAGATGAACAGGTCGAGCTGGCCGAGCCGGCGCAGGAGCGCAAAGACATAGATGCCACCGGTCGAGCCGACGATGCCGCCGGCTAAAAGCACGCCGCCGAGCTTGAAGTCGAGCGTGCCGCGCTTCATGTGCGACAGGGCGCCGGAGAAGGAGGAAGCGATGACCTGGTTGGCGCCGGTGGCGACCGCAATTGCCGGCGGTATGTTGTAGAAGATCAGCAGCGGCGTAATGAGAAAGCCGCCGCCCACGCCGAACATGCCCGACAGGAAACCCACCGCCGCACCCATGGCCAGCAGCACGAAGATGTTGACGGAAATTTCCGCGATCGGGAGATAGATGCCCACCCGTCAGTCTCGATCAGTTTGCCTCCTGGCGAATGCAACCGTTGCGGGCATTTTGCGTCAGAAGGCTATCTCGTTCTTGCGCCGGCCGGGCCGTGAAGTCAAACTTCGCCGCACCGCCGAAACAAAAAACAACTCAATCAGTTAACAGGCAAATCTGTGGCAAGGACGTCGCGGAAACGACGCATCCGCCGTTATTTACGCGCAAGCAGCGCCTTGACCAGCTTTTCGTCGATCGCGCCGGTTACCTTGATATCGTTGTCGGCCTGGAAGGCCATGATCGCGTTCTTGGTTTTCTGGCCCATCATGCCGTCGGGATTGCCGGCCTCGTAGCCGTTCTTGTTGAGAATTCGCTGGATGTTCTGGACCGCTTTCTTCATGTCGATGCCGGCGGTCGTCTGCGGTGTGCCGTCCTGCCACGATTCAGGAACGTCGGCCGAATTGGCGGCTGGATCGAGCGGCTTGGCCTTCCACAGTTCAGCCGCGGCCCGCGCACGCTCCAGCTGCTCGGGCCTCAGCGCCTTGGCGATCTCGTCGCGCTTGGCCGCCGCATCCTTGTCGCCGGTCTTGGCGACGAGTGCGAACCATTTGTAGCTCTCCTCGAGGTTCTGCTTCATGCCGACGCCCTTCGCCGCGAGGATGCCGAGATTGAACTGGCTATCCTTGACACCGAGATCCGCCGCCGCCTGGAACCAGCGCGCTGCCGATTCATTGTCGGTCACGCCATCCGCCGCCATCGCAAACAGCACGGCAAGATTGTGCATCGCGCTGGCATTGCCCTGCGCTGCGGCAAGCTGGTACCAGGTTTTCGCTTTCTTGATGTCGCGTGCGACGCCGATGCCCTTCTCGTAGAAATTGCCGATGCGGTATTCTGCCGGTGCGAAACCGAGTTCGGCAGCTTTCTCATACCATTTGGCCGCCGCCGCCATGTCTTCTTTGACGCCGCGAGACTCGGCGTAGCGCGAGCCGATCTCGAACAGCGCCTTGGCGTCGCCGCCGGCCGCTGCATCGCGCAGGGCGGCCGGACCGGCATCGGCCGGAACGTCGATCTTGGCAACGCCTGCCGCGGCAGCATCCGCCGGCGGCACCGTGCCGGTCGTGTCCTGCGTCGCAGCGGTGGTTATAGCAGGCGCGGCAGCCATTGGCTCGGCGTCGCTGGCCGTCGCCGCTGCCGGCGCGGGCACTGCGGCCGCGGTGTCTTGCGCCGCCAGGTCAGCGGGCGCCGCGGAAGCCGAGGGCGCCGTCGATGTCTCGGCTGCCGGTGTAGCGGGGCCGGTTTGTGCCGCCGTGTCGTCCTTGGTCATCGATGCGGATGGCTCTGCCTGCCTGACGGTGGGCGACGGCGCGCTCTCCTGTGTTGTCGTCTGCGCGTCCGCCTTCGGCTCGCTGGCAACGCTGGCCAAAGCGGTTTCCACCGGCTGTACGGCCACGGCCGGCGCCGCCTCATTGTTGGTGACTTCGACCGGGTCGGAGAAGAAGGCTTTGCCCAGTTGCAGGCCGGCAAGCGCCAGCATGATCGCGATTGCCCCCATGAGGATCGGTTTGCGCCGCGCCTTGAGCAGGTCGCCGATCCTGAGCGCCTTGACCGGGCCTTTCATCGTCGACTGGCGCTTAAGGGCGTCCGCCTCGGCGGCCGCCGCTTGCGCGGCCCGTCTGGCTGCCGCGATGAAGTCCGATTTCGCCGCCTCAGCGCCGCCTTCCCGGGTCGGCTGCCCGCGCTCGTCGCGCACGCGCTTCATGATGGCGCTGAGATCGGGTGCGCCGGAGCCGGGTTCCAGTGGCCGGTTGGCGAGCTTGGGGTCGAGGGGCTCGTCGAGATCGACGCTCGGTATCTCGGCGCTCTGCGCCGAGCCTGCAAGCGGCGGCATCTCGGCGTCCTTCTTGCCCTTCAAGGCGCGCGCCAGCCCGCCTAACATCGATTTCCTGCCGCCGCCTTGCTCGGTTTTTTCACGCGTCGTGTCTGAACCGAGAGCCGCCAGGGCTGCTGCGGCGGCGGCCTCGGCTGGCGTACGCGGACCTGGCTCGTCGCGCACGAGCGCCGCGGCGCGGCCGTCGAGATCGGCCATGCTGCCCGTCAACGGCAGCGGCTGGTCGAGGTCCATCGACGGTGCGTCCTGCACCGAGATCTTGGATGGCCGGCCGAAACGCTTGCTCAACTCCGCGCTTGCCGGTTCGCCCGTCTCCAATGAACCAAGCCTGTCAACGATCTTGAGCAGCGTATCGTGGATAGCCTCGAACGTTCTCGAATTGCGCTCGTCCGAACGGCGGGTCAGTGCCTCGAGCGTCTTCAGGTCCTGGGCGAGGCCGGTAACGGCCGCCGTGTTGGCGCTTGATCCGGCCAGTGAGCGGACGGCGCTCTCAGCCGCCTCGCGCGCCGCGCCGAGGATGGAATCGCGGGTTCCGGCAAGCGACTTCTCGATTTCGTTGAGACGCGGGCTGATGTCGTCGAATTCCGGCAGCGGCGTGCCGGGCTTGGAAAGATGCGCCGTCAGGCCGGCGACCTGCGCTTCAAGGCTGCGGATCAACGCCGGGTCGATGCTGGCGACCTGTGCCGCGGACGAATCCAGCCGGCTTGAGATGTCTTCGAGCCGGTTCTCCAGGCCACGGATCGCCGCCTCGTTGGCGGGATCTGGAACGCGCGTCTCAATCCGCTTGGCCAGCGCGGTGAAGCGGGCGTCGATGGCATCCATAATGCCGGCGCTATCGACCTGCGGCATGCGCTGGTCCAGCCTGTCGGCGACCTCGTCCAACCGGCGCTCAAGGTCGCGAAACAGCATGTTGCCTTGTTCGATTGCGTCGCCCTGGCGACGTTCCATCATGCTGGACAGCACGTCGAAGCGCTGCTCGAGCCCCTGGAAGATGTAGTCGGCGTCGGGCATGGCAGGTGCGTGGTCGATCTTGTCGGCAATAAGCGCGACTTGCCTGGCAAGGCGCTCCATCGCCTGTTCCGGCAGATTGGCTCGGCCGGCCAGTTCATCCACGCGGCTCGACAATGTGTTGAGACGGTCAATGACCTCCCGACCCGGACGATCCTGCGACACTTCTTCGATTTGCTGGGCCAGTGAATCGATCCGCTTCTCGATGCGTTCGAAGGGCTCGGGGTCGAACGAATTGGCTTGCGCGGCAACCGTCGAGGCGACGATCGCGCGGGAAATCTCGTCGAGCCGCTCGTCGATCTGACTGAATGTGTCGCCGCCGCGATTGTCCTGCTGGCGGGCGAAATGGTCGACCGCTCCGGCAAGCGTGCGGACCTTTTCCTCGAGCGAGCGCAGCGACAGCGATTCCGGCAGATTGCTGACGGCATTGCTGATCTGTTCGAGCCGCTCCGTCAGCGCCGACAGGCCGGGTGCATCGGAACGCTTGCGCTGATCGGCCTCGACGCGATCCTCGAAAGCGTTCCAGCGGCGGTCGAAATCGTCCCAGCGGCGTCCGACCGCCTGCACGCTCTCCTCGCGCGCCAGCGTATCGAGCGCGGCTTTGACCTGCTCAAGCTCGAGCCGCAGCATATTGACGCTTCTGTCGTCGCTTTTTTCGGCCAGTGTCTGGATGGCGCCGGAAAGCCGCTCGAATTCGACGCTGAGTTCGGCGCTGCCTTTGCCGCCTCCATTTGACTGGAAGGCTCGCTCAATATTCTTGCGCAGTACCTCGAACTCGCGTTGCAGGCCGGAGGTCATCTGCTGGCGCAAGTCTTCGCGCAGGCCGCGCAATTCCCCGGCGATCTTGCCGGCTAGGGCGACGCTGTCCTCCTGACCGCGCACCCGGTCGATATCGCGGGCGATCGCCTGGTAATTCTGGTCGAAAGCCGCTGCTGGACCTTTCGGCCGCTGCGCGCGTGGATCCTCATACCGGCGCTGCTGGCCATAGGGTTGGGCGCTGGGATAGCGTGGTTCTGCCGCTGGTCGGCGCGGATCGGGGTGGCTTGCCGTCTCCTCGCGCGTCCGCTCCAGCCGCTGCTCCAGAGTTTCCAGGGAGCGGTTGAGCTCTTCAAGCGTCGTGTGCGGCCGGCGTTGCCTGCCGGCGTTGAGTGTATCGAGGTAGGACCGCTTGCTGTTCATCAATGCGCCCGTTTCAGAATTGCTGGCTTTCACCAGGTTCCCAAAGTCCTGCCGGGACGAAGGCGACTGCTTGGCTTGTTGCAGTGGAAGACGAGCTTCCCGGGTCTCATCCGCGCTCCGAAAAACCGTGAAAAATTCAGTACAGGATAGACACGGGTAACCGACATGCGCACATTTCGCCCCAACGTGGTAAACAACGCGTTAACCAAGCTTAAGAAGTTGCAACTTTGTCGGCTGGCCGCCGACGGCGCCGGGTGTCTTTTTTTGGACGCGCAAAAGACGTTGTAGAATTTTGATCAGCCGCATGATCGCTCCCGAAATCGACAACGACCTTTTAGGTTGTCCGCTGGTGCTGCGGCATAAAGTTGCAAGACCAGAACGCTCTTGCGTGGTGAGGCGGCTATCGATATAGAATTGACGTAAACGTAAATGAGCGGATTACGCCGTTTGCGATTTGTTTGTTGAAACCACGAGTGGAAGCACGCCCCCGCTTTCACTCAGGCGACGCAAGGTCTGCGACCGCGACGCCACCAGACGGGGAAAGCCAGTGACCATGAAACTTATTTCGCCCGGCCAAGCCGCGGCCAACACCAACGATATGTCGAGCGAAGCCGGTGAAGAGCTTGTCCGCATCGGCGAAATGGCCAAGAAATACGGAGTGACGCTGCGTACGCTGCGTTTCTATGAGGACAAGGGTCTGCTCAACCCGCAGCGCGACGGCTCGACCCGTCTCTATACACGCCGCGACAGGGCCCGGCTGAAGCTGATCCTGCTTGGCCGCAAGGTCGGGTTCTCGCTGCGCGACGTCAAGCAGATGATGGACCTCTATGATCCGAACGGCTCCAACACCAAGCAATTGCGGCTGGCGCTCGACAAGTCGGAGAAGCAGCTTGCCCGTCTGCAGAAGCAGCGGGCGCTGATCGACGACGCCATCAGCGAACTGAGTGCTTCGATGTCGACCGTCCGGCAAATGCTGATCGAGCGCTCGACGCCGCAGGCCAGCGTAGCGAGCTAAACTAAGCTTTCGATTTGTGACGAATAAGAGCCGCGTGGCTTTCGCTGCGCGATTCTTCGTCGTTTGCCGTGCTTTGTCGTTTGTCGTCCTGGCGCGCGGGAGAAAATTTGCCGCACCGCCGAATTGACGTTTACGCAAACGTCAATATTTGTTATCTCGACCACAACGTTGGTCCGTCTGCCATCCTCGTATGCTGGGGCTGATTTCGGGGCCAAGACCGCATGGTGGAGGAAACGCATGCCGATCTACAGAGCGCCGGTCCGGGACACGCTGTTCGTGCTGAACGAAGTGCTGGGATATCAGCGTTATTCCGATCTTCCCGGATTTTCCGACGCGACGCCGGATGTGCTCGAGGCCATCCTTGCCGAGGGCGCGAAGCTCGCCGAAAACGTGATGCAGCCGCTGAACCGCGTTGGCGACGTGGAAGGCTGCATGCGCCATGACGACGGTTCGGTAACGACGCCGAAAGGCTTCAAGGAAGCTTTCGACCAGTATCGCGAAGGCGGCTGGATGGGGCTCGCGGCACCTGTCGAGTTTGGCGGGCAAGGCTTGCCCTACACAGTGCACACTGCGGTTGCCGAATACATGGTGTCGGCCAATATGTCGCTGATGATGTATGCCGGCCTGACGCAAGGCGCGATCGCTGCGATCATCACCCATGGCACCAAAGAGCAGAAGGCAACATGGTTGCCGAAGCTAGTCGAGGGCGCCTGGACCGGCACCATGAACCTGACCGAGCCACACTGCGGAACCGATCTTGGCTTGCTGCGCACCAAGGCCGTCCCCAATGGCGACGGCACCTACAGGATCTCTGGTCAGAAGATCTTCATCTCGGCCGGCGAGCATGACATGTCGGACAATATCGTCCACCTGGTGCTGGCCCGTATCGAGGGCGCGCCGGATGGCGTGAAGGGCATCTCGCTGTTCATCGTGCCGAAGCTCAAGCTCGATGCCTCAGGCAATCCGGGCGAGAAGAACACCGTCTCCTGTGGCTCGATCGAGGAGAAGATGGGTATCCATGGCAACTCGACCTGCGTCATGAATTACGACGACGCTGAAGGCACGCTGCTCGGCGAGGCCAATGGCGGGCTGAAAGCAATGTTCACCATGATGAATGAGGCGCGGCTTGGCGTCGCCCTGCAGGGACTTTCGCTATCTGAGGTTGCCTACCAGAATGCGGTTTCCTACGCCAAGGATCGTCTGCAGGGCCGCTCGCTGTCAGGGCCGAAGGCGCCGGACAGGAAGGCCGATCCGATCATCGTCCATCCGGACATCCGCCGCAGCCTGATGACCATGAAGGCTTTCAACGAGGCCGGCCGCGCGCTGGCGCTGTGGACGGCGATCAAGTCCGACATCGCTCACCGCTCCGGTGACGACAAAGATCGCCAGGTCGCAGACGACTACACCGGCCTGATGACGCCGGTGGTCAAAGGCGTGCTCACCGACAAGGGGTTCGATCATGCGGTAATGGCGCAGCAGGTCTTCGGCGGCCACGGCTATATAGAAGAGCACGGCATGAGCCAGTTCGTCCGCGATGCGCGCATCGCCATGATCTATGAGGGTGCCAACGGCATCCAGGCGCTCGACCTCGTCGGCCGCAAGCTGGCCTTGAATGGCGGCCGCGCGGTCCAGGCTTTCTTTAAGGAAGTCGGAGAGTTCTGCGAGGAAAACCGCACCGACGAGACGATGGCGCCCTTCACCAAGGCGCTGAAGAAGGGCCTCAACGATCTGCAGACGGCGACGATGTGGCTGGTGCAGAACGGTATGGCCAAGCCCGATAACGCCGGTGCCGCCTCGACCGATTACATGCATCTCTTCGGCCTGGTGGCGCTGGGCTATATGTGGGCGCAGATGGCCAGGGTGGCCGCAGCGAGATTGGCGAATGGCGCCGACGGCGCTTCGTCTTTCTACGACAACAAGCTGGTGACGGCGCGCTTCTTCATGGAGCGGATCATGCCGGAGACGTCGGCGCATCTTGCCCGCATCTCCAGCGGTGCCGATACATTGATGGCACTGCCGGCCGAAGCATTCTAGCTTCGGCATTCCCCTCCCCCTCGAGGGGAGGGTGGCCCGAAGGGCCGGGAGGGGGCCTGCGTGCAGTGCGCCGACCTTCATTCTGATGCATGCCTTGGAGGAAAATGATCGCAATGCCGTGGCACATGGCGCAGGTTGTAAAAGATAAGGTCGAGCAAGTCATCGGCGACCCCACCCGGCCGCTTCGCGGCCACCCTCCCCTCGAGGGGGAGGGGAACGTCGGCGCGAGGGAGAAACCATGACCAACCCCGCCGAAATCCTCGGTCTCCCCAAACCCGCCTGGGCGGCGGACGACGTCGGCATGCTTTACGACATGGCGCACCGCTTCATGTCGGAAGAGATCGCGCCGCGTTACGACGAATTCGAGAAGAACGAAATGGTCGACCGCGAGAGCTGGCTGAAGGCCGGGGCTGCCGGCCTGCTCTGCGCCTCGATGCCGGAGGAATATGGCGGCTCGGGCGGCACTTTCGCGCATGAGAGCGCCATCATCGAGGCGATCGGCCATGTCGGCGTCGACGGGTTCGGCATTGGCCTGCACAATTCGATCGTTGCCCCCTATATCCTCCACTACGGCTCGGAGGAGCAGAAGAAGAAATGGCTGCCGAGGCTGGCGACCGGCGATCTGATCGGCGCCATCGCCATGACCGAGCCGGGTGCGGGCTCCGACCTTCAAGGCGTCAAGACGCGCGCCGAAAAGGACGGCAACCGGTACAAGCTCAACGGCTCGAAGACCTTTATCACCAACGGCCAGCTCGCCAATTTCATCATCGTCGTTGCCAAGACCGATCCTGAGAAGGGCGCCAAGGGCATCTCGCTGATCGTCGTCGAGACCGACGAGGTGGAGGGTTTCGAGCGCGGCCGCAACCTCGACAAGATCGGCCTCAAGGCCAACGACACGTCGGAACTGTTCTTCAACGACGTACGTTTGCCGACCTCGAACCTGCTCGGCAACGACGAAGGCCAGGGCTTCGTCCAGTTGATGCAACAATTGCCGCAGGAGCGGCTGCAGATCGGCACCACTGCTATCGCCATGGTCGAGCGGGCCCTGGCGCTTACCATCGACTACGTCAAGGAGCGCAAGGCCTTCGGCAAGCCCATCATCGAATTCCAGAACACCCAGTTCAAGCTTGCCGAATTGAAGACCGAGGCGACCATCGGCCGCGTCTTCTACAATGACTGCGTTGCCCGTCACATTAACGGCGGCCTCGACCCGGTGACCGCGTCTATGGCCAAATACTGGCTGTCGGACCTGCAAGGAAAAGTCGTCGACGAATGCCTTCAATTGCATGGCGGCTATGGCTACATGAATGAATATCCGATTGCGCGCATGTTCCGCGACGCCCGCGTCCAGCGCATCTACGGCGGCACCAACGAGATCATGAAATTGCTGATCGGGCGCTCGCTCTGAGCGAGTTTCAGCAAACACAAGGAGCAGGAAAATGGCCGAAGCTTATGTCTATGATGCCGTGCGCACGCCGCGCGGCAGGGGCAAGAAGGATGGCTCGCTGCACGAAGTGCCGGCGGTGCGGCTCGGCGCCAAGGTGCTCGAGGCCATCCGCGACCGCAACGGGCTGGACACCGGCACCGTCGACGACATCATCTTCGGTTGTGTCGATCCGGTTGGCGAGGCGGGTGCGGTCATTCCACGTGCCGCCGCTTTCGAGGCCGGCTACGACACCAAGGCGCCTGGCATGCAGATATCGCGCTTCTGCGCCTCGGGCCTCGACGCCATCAATTTCGGCGCCGCCAAGATCGCGCAGGGCGCCGACGAGATCGTCATTGCCGGTGGCGTCGAATCGATGTCGCGCGTCGGCATGGGCGCCTCCGGCGGCGCCTGGTTCATGGACCCATCGGTCGGCCTGCCCGGCTGGTTCGTGCCGCAAGGAATCTCGGCCGACCTGATCGCCACCAAATACGGCTTTTCGCGCGACGACGTCGATGCCTACGCAGTCGAAAGCCAGAAGCGTGCCGCCAAGGCGTGGGGCGAGGGCCGCTTCAAGAATTCGGTGATCTCGGTCAAGGACCAGAACGGCCTGACCATTCTCGACCATGACGAACATATGCGGCCCTCGACCGACATGCAGTCGCTGGCCGCGCTCAACCCGTCCTTCGTCATGCCCGGCGAAATGGGCGGCTTCGACGCCGTCGCCGTGCAGAAGCATCCCGAGGTGGAACAGGTCAACCACGTCCACCATGCCGGCAATTCCTCCGGCATCGTCGATGGCGCGGCGGCCGTGCTGCTCGGCTCGAAAAAGGCGGGAAAGACGCTCGGCCTCAAGCCGCGCGCACGCATCCGTGCGTTCGCCAACATCGGCTCCGAACCGGTGCTGATGCTGACCGGCCCCGTCGACGTCACCGAGAAGCTGTTGAAGCGGGCGAAGATGAGGCTGTCGGACATCGACCTGTTCGAGCTCAACGAGGCCTTCGCTTCGGTGGTGCTGCGCTACATGCAGGCTTTCGACATTCCGCATGACCGGATCAACGTCAATGGTGGGGCCATCGCCATGGGCCATCCGCTCGGCGCCACCGGTGCGATGATCTTCGGTACGGTGCTGGACGAATTGGAACGCCGCGACCTCAACACCGCGCTGGTGACGCTTTGCATCGGCGCCGGCATGGGCACTGCAACGATCATCGAACGCGTCTGACGGAGAGAGATGATGAGCTACACCAATTTCACCCTCGACATCGACGCCGACGGCATTGCGCTGGTCACCTGGGACATGCCGGACCGTTCGATGAACGTCTTCACCGAGGAGGTGATGCTCGAACTGAATACCATCGTCGACAAAGTGGCGAGCGATGCAGCGGTAAAGGGCGCGGTGATCACCTCCGGCAAGGATACGTTCTCGGGCGGCGCCGACATCACCATGCTGCAGAAGATGCTGGCGACCTTCGCCGCCGACAAGGCGAAGGACCCGGAGAAGGCGACCAAGGCGCTGTTCGACAATGCGGGCACCATGAACGGCCTGTTCCGTAAGCTGGAAACTTCGGGAAAGCCATGGGTTTCGGCGATCAACGGCACATGCATGGGTGGCGCGTTCGAATTGTCGCTCGCCTGCCATGGCCGTGTCGCGGCCGATTCAGACAAAGTGAGGATGGCGCTTCCCGAAGTGAAGATCGGCATTTTTCCGGGCGCCGGCGGCACCCAGCGCGTGCCACGGCTGACCGACCAGCAGCAGGCGCTGCAAATGCTGACGTCCGGCCAGACGCTGTCGCCTCAGAAGGCCAAGTCGATGGGCCTGATCCATGAGATTGCCGAGCCGGACAAGCTGGTCGAAACCGCCAAGGCGATGATCAGGAACGGCTTGAAACCGGTGGCGCCATGGGATGAAAAGGGCTTCAAGCTGCCCGGCGCCCCGATCTATTCGGTGGCCGGTGCCAATCTGTGGCCGCCGGCCATCGCCATTCTGCGCCGAGAGACCTATGGCAATTATCCCGCCGCTGCCGCCATCCTGAAATGCGTCTATGAGGGCCTGTTGGTGCCGTTCGACACCGCCTTGCGGATCGAGCAACGCTATTTCACCGAGATCATGCAGACCAGGGAAGCGGCAGCGATGATCCGTTCGCTGTTCGTGTCGCTGCAGGAACTGAACAAGGGCGCGCGCCGCCCGGCCGGTGTGCCGGAAACGAAGTTCAAGAAGATCGGCGTACTCGGCGCCGGCTTCATGGGTGCCGGTATAGCCTATGTGACGGGCAAGGCCGGCATTCCGGTGGTGCTGCTCGACCGCGACATGGAGTCCGCCGCCAAGGGCAAGGCGCATTCCGACAACCTGATCTCGGATCAGGTAAAGAAGGGCCGTGCCAAGCCGCAGGACAAGTATCAGTTGCTGTCGCTAATCACGCCGACGGCCGACTATGCGGATCTCGCCGGCTGCGATCTTGTGGTCGAGGCGGTATTCGAGGATTCGGCCGTAAAGAAGGGTGCCACCGAACAGGCCGAGGCTGTGCTCAAGCCGTCGGCGATCTTCGCCTCGAATACGTCGACCATACCGATTACATCGCTGGCCGGGAATTCGGCGCGGCCGAAGAATTTCATCGGCATCCACTTCTTCTCGCCGGTCGACAAGATGATGCTGATCGAGATCATCCTCGGCAAGAAGACCGGCGACAAGGCGTTGGCAACCGCGATCGACTTTGTCCGTGCCATCAAGAAAACGCCGATTGTCGTCAACGATACGCGCGGCTTCTATGTTAATCGCTGCGTGCTGCGCTACTTGTCGGAGGCCTACAAGATGCTGATCGAAGGTGTTCCGGCGCCAATGATCGAGAACGCGGCCAAGGCCGCCGGCATGCCGGTCGGTCCTTTGGCGTTGACCGACGAGACGGCGATCGACCTTGCCCAGAAGATCATGAAGCAGACCATGCGCGACCTCGGCGACAAGGCGGTCGATCCGAAGCAGATGGCGCTGATCAACACGATGGTCGACACGCATGGTCGCTTGGGCCGCAAGAACGGCAAGGGCTTCTATGACTATCCGGCAAAACCGGCCAAGAAGAAGCTGTGGCCAGGCCTCAGGGATCTCTACCCGCAGCTGGCGCCGGAGCAGGTCGATTATGAGGAACTGAAGCAGCGGCTGCTGGTCACCATCGCGCTTGAGGCGGTACGGGTGATGGAAGAGGGCATCGTTACCGACCCACGCGAGGCCGATGTCGGCTCGATCCTGGCCTTCGGCTTCGCGCCCTATACAGGCGGTGCACTGTCCTACATCGACGGCATCGGCGCGAAGAAATTCGTCAAACTCGCCAAGCGCCTGCAGAAGAAATACGGCACCGAGTTCAAGGCGCCGAAGCTGCTGCTTGATATGGCCGAGAAGGGCGAGACCTTCTACGAGCGCTTCGATCCCTATACCAGGGACGAGGCCAAGGAGGCAGCCTGACGTCGTCTTCGGCGGTGGACAAGATGGCGGCCAAGGGGTAGAACAGGAAAGGTATTTTTTCCTGTTTCGAAGGAAGAGCAAGGTGCTCTCGCACGACCGCGTTTGGGCCGCCATCGACGCTCTTGCCGAGCGTTATTCGCTTTCGGCCTCTGGACTGGCCAGGCGCGCTGGCCTCGACTCGACCGCCTTCAACAAATCGAAGCGGCTGTCCTCAGATGGACGGCCGCGCTGGCCGTCGACCGAATCGCTGGCCAAGATCATCGAGGCGACCGGCGCCTCGCTGGATGAATTTGCGGGGCTGGTCGAGGGTCGGGGTAATTCCGGCGCACTACCCGTGCAGAGATCGTCGGTGCCGCTGCTCGGCTTCGCCCAGGCGGGCGCCGGTGGCTTCTTCGACGACGCCGGGTTTCCAGCGGGGCAGGGATGGGACCTGATCGAGCTTCCGGCACGGGCAACCGAAACCTCCTATGCCTTGAAGGTCCAGGGCGATTCCATGCTGCCGCTCTATCGCAATGGCGATGTCCTGATCGTCGAGCCAGGGGCTACCATACGAAAGGGTGATCGCGTCGTCGTCAAGACCAATGCCGGCGAGGTGATGGCCAAGGTGCTCGACCGCCAGACACCGAGGTCGATCGCGCTGGTCTCCCTCAATCCCGATCACCCGGACCGCGACATCCCCATGCGCGATGTCGAATGGGTGGCGCGGATTGTCTGGGCAAGCCAGTAGGCGCGGGGCCGGTGCGTCTGCCTCACCTTGCCTTGGCTGTTCTGGCGATCCCGGCGATGGCCACGGCAATTGTCGCCGGCGGCCGCGCCGTCCAGAGCGAAAGCGGCGGCCCCTGGGAGCAAATCCAGGTCGGCGCTGAACCGCAGCCCGCCGCGCCGGCTACGTCGGCCATCCCGAAATCAGTGCCGGCCAAGCAGGCGGCGCATTCGAGGGCAATCGATCCAGAAATCGTGGTGCCGCCGCAGCTCGGTTCCAACGAGCTTGAACGGATAGAGCCGCGCGCCCCGTTGAGCGATCTGGCATTGGCCGGACCGCCCAAGCCGCCAAAAACGAAAATGCCCGACGACTGGAAAGGCACGAAACTATTCCAGCCCGTCGCGTCGGCCGCCGGGGTCATCGAAGCAAAGGGCTATTCGATTGCGGTTTCCGGTATCGACATCGTCAAGCAGGAGGAGACTTGCACCGACGGCGGCGAGTCCTGGAATTGCGGCATTCGGGCGCGAACGGCCTTCCGCGCCTTTCTCGGCAGTCGTGCGGTGGTCTGTGCCGTGCCGCCCGAAGGCGGTCGTGATCTGATCGCCGCCGAGTGCCGGATCGGCAATCAGGATATCGGCCAATGGCTGGTCGAAAATGGCTGGGCGCGCGCCGCCAAGGGCGGCCCTTACGTAGAAGCCGGCGAGAAGGCGCGTGCAGCAAAAAAAGGCGTCTTCGGGCCGGCGCCGAGCGTTTCAGGCCTGCCGCCGCTCCCGACTGCTGCGTCGCGATCCGCGCCTGTAGCGCCTAGCTCGATCCTGGAGGAGCAAGACGGCGTCCTCATGCCGCCAGCTGACCAGCCAGCGCCCGATGAATGAGCTCGCGCGTTTCGGCGATGCCGTAGAGCGCGGCGAAGGAGCCGAAGCGCGGCCCGCGTTCCTGACCTATCAGCACCTGATAGATCATCTGGAAGAAGGCGACGGAGACACCGGGTCCGCCCTCCGGGCTCTGCTTGGAATGATCCTGGTAGCGCTCGATCTTGCGCGCAACATTGAGGGCAGCGTTCTGGATTGCCTCGCTGTCGGCATCAGCCGGCAGCGCGGCGAGCGCTTCCGAAAGCTTGGTCAGCGCCTCGCGCTCGACCGCGTCGGCAGCACGGTACACTTTCGCCGGCTTCACGAAATCGTCGAAATAGCGGATGGCATATTCGGCCAGCCGGTCGAGCTCGGGATGGGTTGTCGGCGTCACACCCGGCGCGTGGCGCGAAATGAAACCCCACAGCACATCCCTGTTCTGCGCATTCGAGGCGCTGACCAGGTTGAGCAGCAGCGAGAACGGAACCGGCAGGTCGACTGCCGGGGGATTGCCGTCATGCATGTGCCAGACCGGATTGCCCAGCCGCTCCTTCCAGTCCTGCCTCTGATAGGCAGAGAGGAACGTGTAATATTCGTCTACCGCCTTCGGGATGACGTCGAAATAAAGCTTCTTCGCGGTTCGCGGGCGCTGGAACATATAAAGGCTAAGGCTCTCGGTCGGCGCGTAAGTCAGCCACTCGTCGATGGTCAGCCCATTGCCCTTCGACTTCGATATCTTCTGGCCGTTCTCATCGAGGAACAGCTCATAATTGAAGCCCTCCGGTGCCGGAGCATCGAGCGCGCGGCAAATCTGCCCGGCGAGCTTGACGGAATCGATCAGATCCTTGCCGGACATCTCGTAATCGACGCCGAGTGCTGCCCAGCGCATCGCCCAATCTGGCTTCCATTGCAGCTTGGCATGACCGCCGGTCACCCGCGTCTCGAAGCGCTCGCCGGTGTCCGGGTCGCGCCACACGATGGTGCCGGCGTCGAGCTTGCGCTCGTCGATCGCGACTTGCATGACGATGCCGGTCTTGGGATGGATCGGCAGGAAGGGCGAATAGCTCAGCGCCCGCTCCTCGCGCAGTGACGGCAGCATAATTGCCATCACCCTATCGAAGCGCTCGAGCATCTTGAGCAGCGTCGCGTCGAAGCGGCCGGAAGTATAATAGTCGGTCGAGGAAGCGAATTCGTAATCGAAGCCGAAACGGTCGAGGAAAGCGCGCAGCCGTGCGTTATTGGCGGCGCCGAAGGACGGATACTCATTGGAGAACGGGTCCGGTATCCTGGTCAGCGGCTTGCCGAGATAGGCGCGCAGCATGTCCTTGTTAGGCACATTGTCCGGCACCTTGCGCAATCCGTCCATGTCGTCGGAGAAGCACAGCAGCCGCGTCTTGACCTTGTCTTCAGTCAGCACGCGGAAGGCGTGGCGCACCATAGATGTGCGCGCCACCTCGCCGAACGTGCCGATGTGCGGCAGGCCGGACGGGCCGTAGCCAGTCTCGAACAGCACCGTTTCCGGGTAGCCGCTGCTCGCATAGCGGGCGACGATCTTTTTCGCTTCCTCGAATGGCCACGCCTTGCTTTCGGCGGCGGCGGCGAGGACTTCCGGGCTGAGATCGATCGGCTGTTGTTCGGCCATGATGCTATTCCTGCAACTTTGCCAGCATCCATGCCGGCAGCCGCATGCTCTAGACCATGATCCCGAAAAGTGGAACCCGGTTTTCGGGCAGGACCGTGATCAGGCAAGAAGATTAAGAGCCCCCGTCCCGATAGTCAGGATGGATCAAGTTCCAAGGCGTGATCGGAGCGCCAACGATCGCGGCTGTTTTTCCTTGCGGCGCCGGTCCCTCGTTCCTAACTTCGGGACCATCTCAAGGAGTTGTAAATGCCATTGTCGCCACACGAAGCCATGATCTACCTGATGGTCATCACCTCGGCGTCAGACCGCGACATGACCGACGTCGAACTGGCGCGGATCGGCGACGTCGTTCGATCCTGGCCGGTGTTTGAGGATTTCAACCAGGAGCGGCTGGTCGAGGTCGCCCAGGCCTGCCAGAAAATGCTGCATGAAAAGGATGGGCTGGAGGGCGTCCTGGCGCGCGTCGCCGAGGCGCTGCCCGAACGCCTGCGTGACACCGCCTATGCCGCCGCCTTCGAGGTCGCAGCTGTCGATCTCGAAATGCGCCTGGAGGAGGTGCGCGTCCTGCAGCTCGTCCGCCGGGAACTCGACCTCGATGCGCTGGCGGTCGCCGCCATTGCGCGAGCCGCCAAGGCCCGCCTTCGCACGCTGACCTGAGCCGGCGGCCAAGCTCAGAAAAAACTGACGGGAAAATAGCGCAGATAGAACTCGGCGAACGTGCCTTTCACCGAGATTTCCTGCAGCGCGTAGTCGAAAGCGGCGGCCAGTGCCGGATCGTCGGCCCTGGTGGCGATTGCCATGCCTGAGCCGAGATATTCGGGCGCCAGATAGGGGCCGCCGGCAAAGCGGCAGCAGCCCGCTGCATCCGAACCGCCGAGCCAGAAGGCGAAACGCATGCCGTCGCCGAAGGCGGCGTCGATCTTGCCGGCTTTCAGCTCGCCATAAAGCTCCTCCGGCTTTGCGAACGGGACGATTTGGACGTCGCCGAAATAATCGCGCAGCATCCGCTCGTGCGCGGAGCTGGCGATCACGCCGACACGCTTGCTGCGCAGCTTGTCGAACATTGGTTCGGTCAGCGCCTGTGTCTTCAGCATGATGAAGCGTGCCGGAAATTGCAGGTAGGAGCGTGAAAATGCGTATTTCGACCGCGACTCCGGCGTCGCGGCGATGCCGGCAATGATCGCTTCGCCCTCGCCTTTCTCGAGCGCACCTTCGAGCTCGGCCCAGGGCAGCGCCTGGATCTGGCATTTTTCGGCAATGCCGAGCTCGGCGCAGATGGCGCGCGCCAGGTCGACATGGAAGCCCGACAGCCGGCCTGCCCCATCGAGGAAATTGAACGGCGGGAAATCCGTGGTGGTCAGGAATCGCAGCCGCGGCAGCATCGAAAGGTCCGGCTTTGGCAGCCGCTCCTTGGCGTCCCAGAACACCGGCACCTGCGGCTCCGCGGCGAGCGCAGCAACCGCAAGCGATTGCGCTCCGATCAATATCGAGATCAATGAAATGGATATGCGCCGAAACGCCACGCGACGACTCCGTCCGGTCTTGCCCCGGCTTTCGTACGAAATAACAGGTTTTTGTACGAAAAAAACACAGGTACGACGGTTTTTGGTTTCATCATTGCAATTTAGGGATATTGTTTAGTGAGTTTGCAAGTGACTGCGTGATGCCGGCTGAAGAGGAGCAGTAGGACGCACAGGGGAGGCAGCTTTGCAGTCCGGGGTTGATGGCGTGGTGCGGGTTGATCACTGCCATTGGCGTCAAGAGCGGAAGGCAACATGGGGTAGATGTTGCGATGGGTCATTTCGATCGTACGCTGGAGTTGATAGATCAGTTGCAGCACGCCGGCACAGCCGCCGCCGTCTGCGAAAAGCTGCTGGGGGTAACAAGCGGGTTCGGGCTGACGGCGCTGATGGCCGGGACGGTTCCGCAACCTGGCACGCCGAGAAACCAGCAAAAGGACCATGTGCTGCTCTGCGACTGGCCGGCTGAATGGCTTGAGCGCTACGTCGCGCGCAACTACGTCGATCACGACCCCGTCGTCAGCCACATGAAGCAGCTTCAAGCGCCATTCCAGTGGCGGGAAGCATCTCAGGGCATCCGCATCGGCAAGAGCGGCGGCGAGGTGATGGGCGATGCCGGCGAATTCAAGCTGCGCGACGGGTTGGCCTTCCCGCTAATCACGCTCGATGGCCAGATCGTCATGGTGTCGCTAGGCGGCGAGGCTGTCGAATTGTCGAGTGCCGAGTTCGGGTTGGTGTCGCTGGTCTCGACTTATGCGATTGGCCGCGCAATGCAGCTCCACACCATGGCGGGCAAAACCATCGATCATGTCGAATTAACGCCGCGTGAGCGCGAATGCCTGCAATGGGCTGCTGTCGGCAAGTCCGAATGGGAGATTTCACAAATTCTCGGCATTTCGGAACACACGTCAGAGAAACACCTTCTTAACGCCAAAAGCAAACTCGGTGCCGTCAACCGGGTCCAGGCCGTCGCGGAAGCGATAAGGCGCGGCTATATTAACTAGGTCGGCCGCGCCGGCCTAGAAATTCTTGCTTGCGTGATCGCGTAATTTTTTTGGGAAAGCACGGCCGTATCTTCCTATTGAAACTAGGAGACGGCAAATGCTTTTTTCCCTCACGACCCAGGAATTGATGGAACGGCCCGACCTCTGGGAGGCAGTTCATCGTTTGCGTTACAGAGTTTTCGTCGAAGAGATGGGATGGACCGATCTGCAGCGCCCTGATGGCCTCGAGATCGATCAATTCGACCACGACGAGGCAGTGCACCAGATCGTCATCCGCAATGGCGAGCTCGCCGGTTATCAGCGGATGTTGCCGACGACCCGGGCACATCTTCTAACCGATGTGCTGGCGGACCTTTATGAGGGAACCCCACCGTCGGGCCCGAATGTCTATGAACTGACCCGCTATGCGGTTGCGCCGGGATTCCGCGACGGTCGGCGCGGCGTGTCGACGGTCGGCACCGAGCTGATCGCCGGCTTCGTCGAGTGGGGTCTGAAGCGCAACGTCAACCAGGTGATCATCGAATTCGAGCCGATGTGGGTGCTTCGCGCGCTGCAGCTGCATTTCCTGGCAACGCCGCTCGGTTACCAGCGTACCTATGGCAACCAGCAGGTGGTTGCCACACTGCTCACCTTCAACGAGCACACGCTCGACGTGGTGCGTTCGCGCCGCAACCACTTTGCGCCGGTGCTGGCCAGAGGGTACCCGGACATGCTCGGACAGAGACGCGCCTCGTGAGATTGGAGAGAGGCCATGAACGTTCACTCAAAAGCAGAATTCCGCAATCACACGCTGATCGTCACGGTATCGTCGGGTGACGGCCGCCCGGTGCTGGACAGGCGGGCCTATGAAAGCCTGGCCAGAACATTCCACGAAGCCGCTGTCGACGACGACGTCCGCGTCGTGGTCCTGCGCGGCTTGGCCGGGTGCTTCTGCCTCGGTGCCGATTTCTCCGAATTTCTCGACGCCACCAAACATCGGCGACTGATCGCCGCCGTCACCGATATGTTCCGCACGCTGGCGACGTTCCCGAAACCGGTCCTTGCCTGTGTCGACGGCGACGCCGTCGGCGTCGGTTGCACCATCCTGTTCCACTGCGACATGGTGATCGCCTCGAGCAAGAGCACGTTTCGGGTGCCGTTCGTCGATTTCGGCCTGGTGCCGGACGCGGCGACCAGCATTCTGGCGCCGCAGAAGCTCGGCTATGCCGGGGCGTTCCGCTTCTTCTGCCTGGGCGACACGCTCGCCGCCGAAGATGCCAGGGCACTGGGCCTTGTCGGCGAGATCGTGACGGACGGCAGCGTCGAGGAAGCCACGTTGGCAAGAGCCAGGCAACTCGCCAAGAAGCCTGTCGCGGCGCTGCTACAGACGCGCGACCTGCTTAGGGGCGACACCGGCGCGCTCTGCGACCGCATCGACCAGGAGATCTCGCTTTTCCAGCAGGCGCTGCAGGACGACACCACGCTGAAGCGACTGCAGCGGATTGCCCGGCTGGCGGCATGAGAGCCGCGTATCGATGAGGTGAGCTTATTTTTCGAGGAAAGTCGGCCCTTCGCCGATGATCTTCTTGTCCTCCTTGCCGATGACGTCGAGGTCGCGGCCGTCATAGGGAAGCGAAAGGAGAATGCGCTGCATGACGGCCAGCCGCGCGCGCCGTTTGTCGTTCGCCCGCACAATGATCCAGGGCGCGAACTCCTTGTGCGTGCGCTCGACCATCAGGTCGCGCGCTTTGGTGTATTCGTCCCATTTGGTGATGCCGGCGATGTCGATTGGCGAAAACTTCCAGCTCTTCAGCGGGCTCCAGCGGCGGTCGTGGAATCGTTCGAGCTGCGTTTCCCGGCCGATGTTCAGCCAGAATTTGAAGAAATGTATGCCCTCGTTGCGGATCATCCGCTCGAAATGCGGAACCTCGTCCAGAAATTGCTCGTGCTGCTCGGGCGTGCAGAATCCCATCACCGGTTCAACGCCGGCGCGGTTATACCAGGAGCGGTCGAAGGTGACGAATTCGCCCGACGTCGGGAAGTGGTCGACGTAGCGCTGGAAGTACCATTGTCCAAGCTCGGTGGGCGTTGGCTTGGTCAGCGCCACGTTGCGCGCCGTGCGAGGGTTCAGATACTGGCGCAAAACGAAGATCGTGCCGCCCTTGCCGGCAGCGTCGCGCCCCTCGAACAGAGACATTACCCGCTTGCCCGTCGACTGCAGCCACGCCTGCGCCTTGACCAGCTCGATCTGCAGCTTCTCTAGCCTCTCGTCATACTCCTCGCTCTTCATCTTCTTGTCGTAAGGGTAACCGCCGGCGGTGAGCTTGCGGTCCCCGACCCAGTCGGGAAGCGCGGGGGCCTCGATGTCGAACGCCCTCTCCTTGCCGTCGATCATGATCTTCAGCGGCCCCGATGAGGGTGCGGCGGGGCTTTCCTTAGCGTTTTTCATCGAGGCGAACCTTTCCAGCTTCCGGACTCGTGCTATTGGGAGCCTTACTGCATCGGCCCAAAAATCGGAATCGATTTTCGGAAAGAACGATGCAGCAGATAAAGTGGTAGAGCGTCCTTTGTGCGTCCAATTGGACGCACTGCGCTCTAGCGCCGGTCCAGCAAGAAGTTCTTGAAGTGGCCGCAGACGGAGCGCAAATGGCCGACATCGGCACAGAGCGGAGAGGCAGGGCGCAAGCCGTCGCCATGCGGCTGTGGAACAGCCGCTGGCTGCTGGCGGCCGGCCTCGTTGCGGTTCTGATGGTCTATGGTTTTGCCGGCATGTCTGGCTATGTGGTGCTGCTGGCTGGCGCCGTGCTGGTTGCCGCTGCGATGCTGCCGGCCGGCATCGCCCGCCAATCGACCGAAAATGCCGCGGCCATCGAGTCGAGCGTGCAACAACTTTCCGGCGAATATCTCGCGGCGGCGGTTGCCGATCCGCTGATCATTTTCGATCGCTCCGCCGCCATCGTCCACGCCAACGCTGCTGCCTTTGCCGCCTTCGGCGGGATTGCGCCCGGCATGTCGCTGTCGCTGAAATTCCGCGCGCCGGAAATGCAGGCCTTGCTGGATAGTATCTTGGCGGGCAACGTCGCTTCGGACAGCGTCGACTACATAGAAAAGCTGCCGGTCGAACGAGCCTATCGGGTGAGCGCGTCTTCAGTCGGCCATGCCACGGATCTCTACGTGCTGGTGTTCAAGGACCAGAGTGAGGCGCGCCGGATCGACAGAATGCGTGCCGACTTCATTGCCAATGCCAGCCACGAGCTGCGCACGCCTCTCGCCTCGATCGCCGGCTTCATCGAGACGCTGCGCGGGCCGGCCCGCAACGACCCCGCGGCGCGCGAGCAGTTCCTGCAGATCATGCAGAACCAGACCAGCCGCATGGCGCGCCTCATCGACGACCTTCTGTCGCTGTCGCGCCTGGAGATGAAGCCCTATCTCAAGCCGGGAACCGAGGTCGACCTGCGCCAGGCCATCGACAGCGTCATCGATTCGCTTGGGCCGCTCGCAAAGGAAAACGGCGTCGTCATCGAGCGTGATTTCGCGGAAGGGCCGCTCGACGTGCCCGGCGATCGGGACGAGCTTTTCCAGGTCTTCGAAAACCTGCTGGAAAACGCCTGCAAATATGGTCAGTCGGGCGGACGCGTCGTGGTGTCGATCATACGCAGCGACAGCGATCCCGAACCGGGCATCGACGTCACCATCAGGGATTTCGGCCCCGGCATCCCCGAAGAGCACATCCCGCGCATCACCGAGCGCTTCTACCGCGTCGACGTCGAGAACAGCCGAACCCAGAAGGGCACCGGCCTTGGCCTGTCCATCGTCAAGCATATCCTGACCCGCCACAACGCCAGGCTCTCCATCAGGTCGGAGGTCGGCAAGGGTGCGGCGTTCACGGTCCATTTGCCGGCTCGCTAACGTAGTACTATCTCTAGCACATAATGGGCCGTTTCTTTTTTCTGTCATCCGGCTAGCGTATCAGCGGGGATTCGAGGGAACGACTCAACCACGAGATCCCGGGAAGGCATTTCGTCCATGCAGTCCGTGCATATCGTCAGCGCCTATGACGAGGAGCTGAAATATCTGTCGAAGCGCATCGCGGCGATGGGCGGGCATGCCGAGCGCATGGTCGAGCAGGCGGTCGCGGCGCTGGTCAATGCGGATCCGGGGCTTGCCCAGAAAGTCATTCGGGACGACCTGGTTCTGGATGAGGGACAGCGCGAGATCGACGACAAGGCGATCATCATCATCGCCAAACGCCAGCCGATGGCGACGGATCTGCGCGAGATCGTCGGCGCGATCCGCATCTCGGCTGACCTCGAACGGGTAGGCGACCTCGGCAAGAACGTCGCCAAGCGGGTGGTTGCCGTCGCAGACGGGCGCCAGCCGAACAGCCTGTTCCGCGGCCTCGAGGCTTTGGCCAATCTGGCACTGACCCAGCTCAAGGAAGTACTCGACGTCTATGCGTCGCGGTCGGTGGAGAAAATCGGTTTCGTGCGCGACCGCGACGACCAGATCGACGCCATGTACACCTCTCTGTTTCGCGAATTGCTGACCTACATGATGGAAGACCCACGCAACATCACGCCCTGCACACATCTCCTGTTTTGCGCCAAGAACATCGAGCGCATCGGCGACCACGCTACCAACATCGCCGAGACGATCTACTATATCGTCACCGGCGATCAGATGCCGGCCGATCGTCCGAAGGGCGACAAGACGGACAAGATTATTCTTCCCGCAACCCAACCAGCGAAGTGAGTTCTCTCAGCACTGATGCGAATTTCGGATTCGCCACCTGACAGAAAATTGCGCTAAGCTTTCGACGCGCCGACTTCTCAGTTCCGCGATGAAGGCCCCGCCTTCAGGAGGCTGCGATGGAATACGTCCGCGAGTTTGCTCCTGCGCCGCCGATGTCGGGTATAATCGCTTGCGGCGTCTATACGGCTGGGCGGCGCATCGCCGACATTCCGATCGAGGAAGCCGGCGAATGGGCCGGGAAGCCGGGCCACGTGGTCTGGATCGGACTGCTGGAGCCCGACCGCAATTTGTTGCTGCGCGTCCAGGCGCAATTCCATCTGCATGAGCTGGCGATCGAGGACGCCGAGCATCCGCACCAGCGACCGAAGATCGAGCAATATGGTGATGCCCTGTTCATCGTTGCCCGCACGGCGCAGCTGATCGACAGCCGCGTCACCTTCGGCGAGACGCATCTGTTCGTCGGCGCGGGCTACATTGTCAGCGTCAGGCATGGCCCGTCGACCTCCTACGCCGCCGTTCGCCAGCATTGGGAAAGCTGCCCACATTCCCTTGCCAAGGGCGAGGATTTCGTCCTCTACGCCATTCTCGACTTCATCGTCGACAACTATATGCCGGTACTTGAGCAGATCGAAAACGAGGTCGAGGCGATCGAGGACAAGGTTCTGCTGAAACCGATGACCGGCTCCGATATCGAACGGCTTTATATGCTGCGCCGCGATCTCTTGCGCCTGCGTAATGCGGCCCTGCCGCTGGTGGAGGTCTGCCGGCGGCTCACCAGCGCCGATCTGCCGCAAATCCACACAGCCATGCACCCGCTGTTTCGCGACGTCACCGACCACATCCGCACTGTCCAGGAAAAGATCGACAGCCTGCGTGAGGTTCTCGCCTTCGCCTTCGAGGCGAGCCTTCTGGTCGGTCAAAGCCAGGAGACGGCGATCTCCAAGAAGCTTGCCTCATGGGCCGCAATCTTGGCCGTGCCGACGGCATTCGCCGGCATTTACGGCATGAATTTCAGCGACATGCCGGAACTGAGGATGGAATATGGCTACCCGGCCGTCCTGGCGACAATTGCCCTGATCTGCACGTTTCTTTACTGGCGGTTTCGCAAGAATGGGTGGCTTTGAAGCGAGGGCAGTAGGGCAGTAGCGCTGTAAGTCAGAACTCCACTAGGACTATCGCCCAGGCGTGCAGAATGGCAGGGTTGAGGTTTT